>JAUYTH010000346.1 GCA_030695165.1 Bacteroidales bacterium | reverse complement strand
TTTATATTTTGTGTTAGTTCTTAATTCTATCTATTTAGTCACGAAGCATATAGTCTACCGTGCTCACAACCCTTACAATCTTAATCTGAGGAGTGTTGGCATCTCTGTCGGTAATTGTAAACTGACCCTGATTTGCGCTCTTTATTTTACCAAGTTTACTGTTTGAGTCTGTGGCAAACTTCTCTGCAGATGCTCTGGCACTCTTTGTTGCCTCCTCAATCATAGATGGTTTTATATCATTAAGCAGAGTGTACATAAATTGTGTCTGATATTGATAATCTCCGGCCAAAAGAGCAATCCCCTTTTGAAGCAGCTCCGACTGGCTTGAAATAATCTTCATTACAAGATCTACCTTATCTGAAGTGACTGTTAGAATGCTTGTAATATTGTATCTGTATGAAGATGGCTGGCTCTGGTACCTCTCTGCACTCATATCTATTATAGAGGGGGCAGATACAGTTATCTCACTCTCCAGGAGACCTTTACCAATCAAGTACTCAGTAATGATTTTATTCTTCTCGCTGATGGCTTTGTAGAGGGCCGGAAGATCGTTTCCAATCTCCTTATATACGACCGGCCAGATTACTCTGTTGGCAGGGACCTCAACCTCTGCCAGCCCTTTTACGCTCACCACCCTATCATAAGACTTTAAAGATGTAACTGCACTCTTCATAAAAATGCCAAGTGCGATGAGCCCGATCATTATAAAGAGACCCGGAAACAGTGATTTTTCGTAAATATTACTTCCCATAATTTTTAACTAAATTTGTGAAAATTAGCAACCCAATAATAGCAAATATCAAGCCATGAAAACTAACCTGAAATTACTGTTAACAATCTTGTTAACCCTTGTTCTACTGCCTTTTGCATACTCCCAGAGCAACAATAACCTTAGAGTTGTAAGGGGTAAGACAGATACAGTTACAACATCTAACCACTTTGTGGTTGGAGTAGCGGCACCCGGTTCAAACATATATATCAATGACCAGCCTGTAAAACAGTACTCTACCGGCTCGTTCGGTACAGAGTTGATCCTCAGGGAGGGAGATAATCCCATAACTGTCAGGGCCACTCTTGGTGCAACTGATGTATCGGAGAGTTTTACCGTCTTCTTTAAAAAAGTTCCTATTTTGCCAAGAGTAGATCCTATCACTTTTTTCCCAAAACTTGTGGTAAAAACCAAAAAAGGTGCCTACCTTAATTATGGAGCGGGAGAAGATCGTCTTGGCGGTGCAAAGATAAATTTTTTAGCTGAGGGAATCAAGATGGAGCTCATAGATTCTACTAAAAATCTTTATAAGGTAAAGTTGTCGGAAAATAGTTATGCATTCATACCCAAACAATTCACAGAAAAAGTTGCCTTTGGAGTTGCGCCACCCTACTCACTGACAAGTTCGTGGAGTGTATCTAATGCAGGAAAGGCAGACAGAGTGAGAGTCTCTCTGGAAAACAGACAACCATATACAATTCACAGAGAGCTGGATCCTAACAAATTGATAATAGATATTCACGGAGCGGCTTGTAACTCAAACTGGATTACCCAGTATCTGGATCTCAAGGCTATAGATTATGTCCATCTGCAGCAGAGAGCATCCGATGTTTTTTCTGTAATTATCAAACTCAAAGAGGCATTTAGCTGGGGCTACACTGTAGACTATGTTGGGAATTCACTCGATATAACTATCAAACACACCCCGGAAGCTATTGCAATAGCAGCAAAACCATCTCTTAAAGGTTTGGTTTTTGGGGTTGATGCCGGTCACGGCGGCTCTGCCTCGGGTGCAGTGAGTCCATCCGGGATTAAAGAGAAGGATCTGAATCTGGATATGGTATTTATGCTTAAAGAGGAACTTGAGAAGAGAGGAGCGAGGGTGGTGTTGAGCAGAAGTGAAGATGTAGATGTTGCGATGCAGGAGAGGCTTGATATCTTTAAGAGAGAGAATATAGACCTGATGGTCTCAATTCACTGTAATGCAGGCGGTAATCCTCTTAAGCCAATGGGAACCAGCACATACTACAGGCATATCGAATACAGAACTCTGGCTGAGGTTATCCTGAGACGGTTGCTGGAGCTGGATGTTACAAACTTCGGGTTGGTCGGAAATTTCAACTTCTCGCTTAACGCTCCTATCGAATTCCCTACAGTACTGGTAGAGACTCTCTTTATGAGCTCGCTTCCGGATGAAGTTTTGATTGCAGATCCTGCTTTTCGTAAGGAGATGATGGTTAGAGTTGCTAAGGGGCTTGAAGATTATGTAAAACTGGTAAAAAAGGGTAGCAGATAGATTTATATATAATAGCTTTAATGGGATTCAAGTTATCTTCAGATTTTTTGCCCACAGGAGATCAGCCTGAGGCAATCGAGCAGCTAACCTCTCATATAAACGAGGGGGTTAACGCCGTTACGCTTCTTGGAGTAACAGGTTCCGGCAAGACATTTACTATGGCCAATGTAATCGAGAAGATACAGAGGCCTGCACTTATCCTTAGCCATAACAAGACACTTGCTGCACAACTCTATGGCGAATTTAAATCATTCTTCCCCGATAATGCCGTCGAGTACTTTGTCTCCTATTATGATTACTACCAGCCGGAGGCCTATCTGCCGGTTACAGACACATACATAGAGAAGGATCTCAGTATCAATGACGAGATTGAGAAGCTGAGGCTGTCTGCCTCCAGTGCTCTGCTCTCCGGAAGGAGAGATGTTATAGTTATCTCAAGTGTATCTTGCCTATACGGAATTGGAAATCCGGAGGATTTTCACGCAAATACAATAAAGATATGTGCCGGAGAGAGTCTCTCCAGAAGTAAACTTCTCTATTCGCTTGTGGATAGCCTCTACTCCAGAAACGAGAACGAGTTCAAAAGAGGAGTATTTAGAGTTAAGGGTGATACCATAGATATCTACCCGGCCTACTCAGATACAGCTGTGCGAGTAATCTTTTTTGGAGATTTGGTAGAGAGCATAGAGCTCTTTGACCCAATCTCCGGGGCACATATTGAGGAGCTCAAAGAGGTTTTTGTCTATCCGGCAAATATCTTCGTTACCACAAAAGAGCGTATGAAAAATGCAATTGTCCAGATTCAGGATGATATGCTCAAACAGCACGACTATTTTGTTGAGATTGGTAAACATCTTGAAGCAAAGCGCCTTAAACAAAAAGTGGAGTTTGATCTGGAGATGATTAAAGAGATTGGTTACTGCTCCGGGATTGAGAACTATTCACGCTATTTTGACGGAAGAAAACCCGGAATGCGGCCATTTTGTCTGATAGACTACTTCCCCGATGACTTTATCACCTTCATAGATGAGAGCCACGTCACAATATCTCAGGTGAGAGCGATGTATGGCGGGGACCGCTCAAGAAAAGAGACGCTCATAGACTACGGCTTTCGTCTCCCATCTGCAGCCGATAACCGTCCATTAAAGTTTGAAGAGTTTGAAAATATAATCGGACAGAGGGTTTTTGTTAGTGCAACCCCTGCAGATTATGAACTGAATATATGCGAAGGGCTTATTGTTGAGCAGGTGGTAAGGCCTACCGGTCTGCTTGACCCTCCCATAGAGGTGAGACCTACAAAAAATCAGATAGATGATCTGCTTGAGGAGATTAGAATCAGGGCAGATAAAGACGAGAGAGTTTTGGTTACAACCCTCACCAAGAGAATGGCAGAGGAGTTGGATAAGTATCTCTCAAGGATTGAGATAAGATGTCGTTACATTCACTCAGATGTGGATACTCTGGAGAGGGTAGAGATTCTTGAAGATTTCCAGGCCGGAAGGTTTGATGTACTCATTGGAGTAAATCTGCTCAGGGAGGGTCTGGATCTTCCTCAGGTATCACTTGTTGCTATACTGGATGCAGATAAGGAGGGCTTTTTAAGATCTGCAAGGGCACTTACCCAAACAGCGGGAAGGGCAGCCAGAAATATTGAAGGAAGAGTTATAATGTATGCAGATACAATAACCAAATCTATGAGGATAACAATTGAGGAGACAGAGAGGAGACGAAAAAAACAGGAGGATTATAACAAGGAGCACAACATATTGCCCAGACAGATTGTTAAACAGGTGAGAAATGCGATGGGAAGGGTGCGGGATTACAATATGGAGCAGGAGGTGCCAAACCCACTGTTGTCAGATCCGGTGATGGCAAAATTTAATCCGGGTCAGATCAAAGAGGCCATAACTGCGGCTAAACTGCAGATGGAGAGTGCTGCAAAGGAGCTGGACTTTTTAAGAGCTGCAAAGTTCCGTGACGAGATGAATGCTCTAAAGAATTTACTGGATAAAAAATAGAGTTCAAATAAAAGAAAGATGTTCTCTCAAAAAATGGAGAAGATTCTTCAATCTTCATCCGAAAACGAAAGGAGATGGGTCTATGAATCATTTCAGATAGCCACCTCTCTGCTTGCAGAGGAGAGCAGAGGTGACGGGTCCCCATTTATGAACCACGTGGCTTCCGTATGTGAAATTGTGGCAGCAGAGATGGGGCTTATGCCGGATGCTGTTACAGCTGTCTATCTTCACGAGGCCACCAGAAAAAACCAAGCTCTTCTGGAAGATTACAGAAAACTCTTCACAGATGAGATAATCTCTATGGCACAAAGTCTTAACCGAATATCTCAGATCAAACCAAAAGATACCGGACTACAGGCAGAGAACTACAGGAAGCTTATTGTAAGCTACTCCAGAGACCCGAGAGTTACCCTTATAAAGCTTGCAGACAGGCTTGAGATTATGAGAAGCCTGGAGATGTTCACAAAATCTATGCAACTCAAAAAGGCAACCGAGACCCTTCTTCTCTACGCCCCTCTGGCTCATCAACTGGGTCTGTACAACATCAAGAGTGAGATGGAAGATCTCTCCTTCCGATACACCGACCCGGAGAACTACAGACTTATCAGTAATAAACTCAAAGCCTCAGATCAGGAGCGACGCAGGTTAACCGATCTCTTTGTTAAACCAATTGAAGCGGGGCTTAAGAGGGCACGTATTAAGTACACTCTCAAGAGCAGAACCAAGACAGCCTACTCTATACATAAGAAGATGCAGACTCAGCAGATCTCTTT
>JAUYTH010000344.1 GCA_030695165.1 Bacteroidales bacterium | reverse complement strand
TGTTTTGCGCAGAGAGGAGACTGAAAGAGATAAAAAGAGTCAGAAGTAATACCAGTGGTTTAGAGTAAATGTTATTCATAAATAATGTTTTATATGGATTTATTTGAATATTTAAGTCTGTTTTACAGAGCAGACCAATATATCATAGGTTGTTTAAACAGCTAATAAGCTAATTTATCTATCTTAGATTATAACACCTTAAATAGTTTTTACCCTAAGATTAAGCAGTTTTATTTATGTAAAAAAACATATACATTTCCCGAAATATCGCTGTTTTTACCCTTGTCATCAACCGTAAATGTATTACCTACAAGCAGATCCAGTTTTTTATCGTTATTCCAGTCAACAACTGCCAGGCGAACTCTGTAGCCGGGGTATGGTCTGTTTGCTCCAAGGGCATCCATACTCTCTTTGATCTTTAAATAGGATGGTTTTGCACCTCCCGGGTATGCTCTTGATGTCCATATGGATATACCTTGTTCGAAATCTGTACTACCTTTAGCTTTGCCTTTGTAAAAAATAATATCTGCAGCCTCAGTCCCAACCAGTAAGTCAACTAATCCGTCGCCATCCCAATCTACAGGGAGTGGGTCAGATTTCCCGTCTGTATATAGTGGTAACCCATTGACAGTAACCATAACGGAATTGGTAAACTCATATCTCTTTTTGTCTCCAATGTTTTGTGAGTAGTAGACCTCTCCCATAACATTACCCCAAACCATATCATAATCGCCATCTTTATCAAAGTCTATAAAGTTGGCAGTTCGCATAAGCTTATTCATCCCTCTTTTAGAGAGGAGGATTGTATCCGGCTGGGCAATATCTACAGGAGCCTCAAATTCAAAAGGTTTCCCCTTTATTCCCTTGTAAAAATGGATAAATCCACCAAAGTATTCACCCGAAGTTACATCCCTTGTACCATCACCGTCAAAGTCCATAAAAAACGGGTCAAAACCAATGCAGCAAGAAGGTAGAACACCTGCATCTGTACCACCGGCCTGCAGATATGTATATTCACCGAATACCGGCGATTTATCGCTGCCACTATTGATATATATTCTGGCTTTACCTGCGAATGGTTTTACAAATGCCTTTTTCTGCTCTTCGTTCATTGCATCATATCTCGCCTGCAACTCTTTTGACATAGGTGCGTTAAATTCACCAATAATAATATCTTTTTTACCATCTCCATTAAAGTCAAAAACATATGGAGCGGCGTGACCGGAACCCGTAAGATCAATCACCTTACCTGCAGCCTCAACCCTAAACGGTTTCTCAAGTTGGGGAAGCTGTGAATAGCAGACAGTAGCGGTGAACGAAGTAATCGCAATTACCATTGCTGCAAAAAAGAACGATTTTTTCATAACTATTTTTTATTTAAAGATATTTATCAAAAGAGTATGATCACAATTGACCACATAAGTGAATACGACCAATTAGAGATATAATATTTTACAACAACTGATAACGGTGTCAGCTAAGGAAAACATTGGCTCCCG
>JAUYTH010000336.1 GCA_030695165.1 Bacteroidales bacterium | reverse complement strand
AAATTCAATCTCCGGAGCAGGGTTGTTTAAGAACTCCCCTTTTGCAAAGCTACTGTTAAGAAACTCAAATGAACTCTTGATTTTATCAACTAATTTTTCATTTGTAGCATATTTTTCGGGATATGTTTCAATCGAGTCAATAGCCTCTTTTGTTTTAGTACTTATAAGTTTCCTGAATGCCTCCACGCTATCCTTAGCTAACCCTAAGCTATTGGATGATATTACATTAAAAACATTTGCAGCACCCCAGGACACTTCGAAACTTCTATTTAATTTTAATGCAGAATAGATGCCGTCTAGCAGATGCGTCTGCTTTAATGCATTGGTATTCATAATTTGTAAAAATGAAAATATTGAAGTTGCAAACTTGTTGTCACCGGAAACCAACTCAGCAAAGGCCGCGTGGTTGATACACTCTTCATATAGATTTACCCTTTTAATTTCACTATCATATCTGCCATTCTTTGATTCATCATATGGGTAATAACTCATTATCAGATAGGATGCTCTTGCACCTTTAACCGATCTCTCTTTTGATATTCTCTCTAATGAGGGATAGAAAACTAAACGTATCGTCTTGCTGTAATTGAAATCTTTGACTTTTGTAAATTGCAAATTATCAAAATCTTCTAGGGTAAATTGATGCTCTTTATACTTTTCGATAAGCTTTGATTGTCTCTCCTGTGCCTCTTTTATGATATTCATTTTCACTATTTCGTTGGATTCATTTACCAGTTCAGACAATTCCTCTATTGAGATAGTTGCTTTGTTTTGAGCAGATTGAACATTACCGGATTTATATTTTGCAATAAGTTCGCTTACTACCTTTTCTGTGAGTTCATATCCCTCCAGCAATGGAAATCCCTCCCATCTTACCACTCCACTGGGGTCAATTAAAACACAGTGAGGAATACCCTTTACTTCAAATGCAGAATATGTTCTGCTTTTAGTATCAATGGCACTGCTATATTCAATTACAGGCTCTTTCATAGATGTAACCTTCTCTGCGGTCTCCTTTGAGAGCCCGATTACAACAAGGTCATTGGTAAATAATTTGTGAAAAGAGTTTAATTCCGGAATCGCTTTACGGCAAGGGGCACACCATGTGGCCCAAAAATCAATAAGTACAAACTTCCCCTCAGTTACCGGTTTTGGTGTGATCCATTGTTCAACAATTAGTTCCGGGGCTTTTTGGTTGAGAAAAGATTTTGCCCACAATTTCTTCTCTCCGTTTGTCTCTTGTGCATTTGCTCCCAACCATATAACAGACAGGATCACTAGTAGCAGTTTTTTCATTTTTTAAAAATCTGATTTTTTGAATAATAAATTTGTAATTGATATAAAAATAAAAGCATCTGAAACCTCTTTTTATAGAGATTTCAGATGCAATTAACATTGAGTTGTTATCTCTTCCACGCAAATGAGACAATCTCTCCTGAGAAATTCTTTTTACTCTCTAATAATGTTAGAGTGTTGTCATTATTAATCTTGTAGATATAAATACTTCCATCATTTCCGTTTACAACAGGCCCTTTTACCCCCACATAGAGTCTGAGGTGATCATAGTAGTCTTTGTTGGTAGTTGGATCTTTTTGTACGTGTTGTTCTACAAACATTGATGTAATCTCCTCATTTTCCGGAAGAGTTTCTCTCAAAACGGAGGATTTTACCTCTACGTCAAAACTATATATTTTGTTTTTGTCTGAGTAGTAAAATGCAGGAGTAATAACACTGCACCCGAACTTTGTTTTTGAATCAATGGGAATATTCAGCTCATAAATTTTTGAAGGGGCAAAATTAAGATTGGTAGTCAAGACTTCAACATAATAGTTTTTATTATTATCTGTATCTTTCATTATATAATAGATTCTCATATTTGAACCAACACTCAAACCCCAGTCTGCGTGGAGAACTTTTAGTTTCATACCCATATTGTGAGGATCAAAAGGCACCCTTGGAGTTGTTGTTTTAATTTTAACTTTAGTCAATCTATTCGAAGATATACTTGTAGCTTCAAGAAATCTGCTGTTCTTCTCATCATATATAAAAACAGAAGGGCCATTATATGTACCAATAATAAAAGGAGAGGCAAAATATCCTAAATCATCCGGAGCCAGATATGCAGCATCCATCCTTTGATTAGCACCATATGCATATCTTAT
>JAUYTH010000333.1 GCA_030695165.1 Bacteroidales bacterium | reverse complement strand
TTAATAGAGCTAAAGAACTCCTGAAACAAAATTTAAATCCCCTCAACAATGGAAAATAATGAATTGCAAAAAATATGGAAAAATATTGATTCCGAAATTGATCTAAAAACAACCGGGCAACTGAATCAATTATTAGATAACAAAATCAGGAAAACAATTAATAAATTTTTCTTTATTCTTAGTATAGATATTATTGTGAGTTTTGGTTTGATTGTCTTTTTGATCGTGACAGCTCTTAACAGGCAGGATGACATTTTCTATCTGATTAATAATTCTATACTCATTCTTATAACATTCTCCGCTTTAATTATTTCTCTATTTTCATTGAATAAATTGAATCGTAATCAATGCAACTTGTCATTAAAGGATTGGTTGGAACAAAGAATCAATTTATTGTCAAAATGGTTATTGGGTAAATACAGCAAATTATATATTGTAATACTTCCAATCCTTTTGGTGATGATAAATATATCAATCCACGTTTATTATGAATACAAACCGTTTGTTGAAGTAATGAAGAGTGAAGAATCAATAATGGGTCTGATTGTAGGGTTCCTGGTAGGCTTATTCGTTTCATACTATGCAATTAATAAAATCCGTAAGTATCAGATAAAAAATCTTGAGTTTTTGAAAGAGTTGCACACTCAACTAACTTTTAATAGCGAATCTATATGAAAAAGATTTTAATATTATTGATTGTTATTAACTTAAATATCTGCGCGTTTGGAGAAGAAACTGTGAAAGTACGGTTGTCCGATGGAGAAAGCATAGCAGGACAACTGAAACTTCCTCAGGGGAATAAAGTCCCATTACTGGTTGTTTTCGTGCATGGTACAGGCCCGAATACCTATCTTAATAAAAGAAAAATTGGGAATACCGAATTTAGCTATTTTGATCTGTTTGCCGACGAATTTAACAAAAGAGGAATTGGATTTTTTTCCTATAACAGAAGAGGGGTAGATATTGGAGATACTCCTCCTTATTATGATAAAATTGATTCCGTAAAATACTCTAAATATCTTCCCATAACGGAAGCAGAGGATATTGAAGCAATAATTTCAACTTTAAGGAATGACAAGCGATTCGTAAACGCAAAAATAGCTTTGCTGGGTTGTAGTGAGGGAACAATAATTGCGTCAATAGTTGCAGACAGGAAAGTTGAAAAAATTGATGCACTATTGCTATTTGGGTATGCTAACGACAACTTGTTTGATATAATAAAATGGCAATACTCAGGAAAAGCGTCTATTATTAACCTTCGAAAATACTTTGATTTGAACAAGGACAATATGATTAGTAAAAATGAGTATGAATCATCTGACTCAATTGCCGTACTGGGCAGAACCAGAGTGCTGGGGAATGCTTCGTTTGAATCGCTCGACTTAGTAAAAGACAGTGTTCTTGATTACCGTGACTTTGGTTCTAAGGCTGCTCCATATTTTGAATATTTATTAAAAATGATTGATTCAGACAGTGATGCCTGGATATGGAAAAATTATTTCAGAGTAAGCAGCAGGTGGCTTAAGGAGCATTTTAAGCTTGAAGCCAATAAAACAAGATTGTTAAGAATTGATATTCCGACTTATATATTTCATGGAATTGAAGATGGTAATGCTCCTGTCGAAGGAGTATACGATATTCAATCCAGATTCAGGCAAGCCAATAAGTCAAATTTAAAATGTTTCTTTTTTGAGGGACACAATCACGATCTGAATTACCTGGACTGGCCGTTTAAAAAGAAGATACCTGAAGGTTTGAATTCAATCTTTAAGACTTCCGAATTGCTAATGTGAGATACTTTCCAAATATGCAGCTTCAACTTTTTCAATATCGTCCTTAAAACTTTTAGATAATAACTTTTTTTTGTTGTGCAAATAAACCATTTTTGGCAGTGATTAAAACAACTAATGTTATTATAACCTAATTACTCTTTTTAGTAACTATCATAATTTGTTCTTTAATTATGACTTATAGAATGTTTTATCGATTTCTTTTACGCAATATGGTAATCGAAATACCAATTAATAATGTCAGAATTGCCCATATCCAAAAACGGGTCTGTGGTACATTTTTTTGCATAATAAAGGTTGGCATAAGAGAGATTAAGGCATTAAATAGCCCGTGAACATAAAGTCCAGAAAACGGTCTGTTGCCTGAGATTTTTAGGAGCCACGATAAAATGAAGGAGTATCCAACCATCAGGAGTATAAAACCTCCGAAATTCATATATGTCTGACTTGTCCCTGCTATAAACCATAAAGGTAAATGCCAGAAAGCCCAGATAATCCCTAAAATAATGTTTGCAAACCATAGTCCGAATTTACTTTCAAGAATCGGAAGAGCATATCCGCGCCAGCCAAACTCCTCCTGACCTCCACCTAAAATAATCATGAATAATAAACAAGGAATAAAGACCCATATTGAGGGCAGTAACATTGACAATCTTTTTTCGCCAAACAGTTCCGGGGAAAACCAAGCAATAAATGTACTGCCACCAAATATTATTATGGGAAAAACATAAGTTCTCCAACCTAAATTGAAATCAAAAAAACTTCGTAGGTATTTTCTTGAAGAACCTTTGCCTTTTTCTTTGTATAAAGTAAAAAGTGCACCAGCAAGTGGCCCGAAAACTCCGAGCATTAATACTGGCATTTTCAAGATTGACATTAATTTATCTGAGACAGGGATGATTCCGAAGTTGCCAAGGATGAGAGGAGTCCAGATTATCCACGACCATATAAATGTTATGACAAAAAAACGGTAAGGAAACCGAGCATTACTTTCCATAAAAATCTCCCTTATAATATTTTAATTACTACACCACCCCTTTTGTGTCCGAGACCAACATATCTGTGAGCCTCAACAATCTCTTCAAACTGATAGCATCTGTCAACAATCGGCTTTATATGTCCGGCTTCTGCCAACACTTTTATTAACTCAAGACGCTTAGAGTCTAACAACAGAGCGCTATCATCGATTGATGCATATTTTCCTCCGGGTGCGAGAGCTTTTTTACAAGCACTTTTCAGTTTTGAAGTTTTTCTTTTACCAACAGCATCAAGTATGAAATCAAATTTGACTCCCGGGGCTAAATTCTCTTCTTTAGTGTAATCAATTACAGTATCGGCACCGAGAGTTTTTACCATCTCCAGGTTTGCTGTGCTGCATACTCCAGTAACATTTGCTCCCAAGTATTTGGCATATTGGATTGCAGTTGTCCCTGTTGTCCCCGAAGCTCCATAAATAAGCACATTTTGCTTAGGTTGAATATTCCCTTTTTCCATAAACTGAAATGCCAGAAGTCCTCCGTAAGCTGCAACTGTAGACTCTTCAGATGTTAAATTTGTTGGTTTTAAAGCCAGGCACCCATAGGTCGAGTCTGTCTCCTTCATACATTTATACTCTGCATATGCCCCAAAACCAAAACCGGTAAGTCCATAAACCTGGTCACCTACCTTAAATCGAGTTATCTCTTTTCCTGCTGACACAATCTCTCCTGCAAGCACCAATCCAATTATTGATTTTTTTGGTTTTAACAAACCCACCATAAGCCGAAAAGGGATCCAAAATTTGATGGATACCTGAGAACTCCTGACAAAGATATCACTATTGGTCACTTCTGTAGCATAAATTTTAATGAGTACTTCATCATCCTTTGGAATGGGCTTTGCTACATTTTTAATTTTAAGAACCTCGGGAGGGCCATATTTAGTACAGACAATTGCTTTCATTTTATTCCAAATAAGTCGTAAGGTTTTTCACTAAAACTATCATTCATAAAATATGCCGTAAGAATGATGAATGCAATAAATGCCAGCAAAACAAGTATCTGACCTATAGAAGTTTTTTGAATATCCTGTTTTTTCTTTACTTCACAAACGTCACCCGGACAGTAAAGTGTTTTATTTTTAAAAAATAGCGGATAAAACAGACATCCCAGACAAATTCCAAAAGCCGATTCAAAGAACAGGAATACAAGGCAAATGAGGCAGATAATACCTGTAATTGGGCTATAGGCATTTTCGATAATGAAAAAGTAGAACATTGTAGCCGATAATACCACACCAATAATCCAGGCAAACTTTTTTGGAGGAGCGCCAACATATTCAGGTGTTTGATTCCTTACAATCAAGCGCGCTAAAATGAGGGAGGGAGAAAATCTTGGACTAATAAAAACCCGTATCAGAAAATCTGCCAGGAAAAAAGTAATTACATACTTAATTGGAACAAAGTTCTCTTTAAACAGAATGAACATTAAAGAAATGAAAGTAGCCAAAAACAAGATGCCTGCAGCTGCTCGTATTTCGCGCTCGTTTAAAACAGGGATATTATATCCCTCTACGGTTTCTCCAAATTTTATCATATTTTTTTAATTTATTCAGGCTTGACATCCTTATATAATTTTGATCCGACAATTCCTGCCAGCAATAGTTCGCCCAAGCCCCAGACTGTTCCTATAACTGTTAGTCTTACCGGCATAAAGCCATAAGCCAGCAATGAAACATTGCTTAAAAAATAAGTCACAAACCAGAATAAGAATGCTACTATTAGCGCTGTTTTAATCCCGGACCCCAGATGTTCTTTTACAAGGGCATAAAGACATACAAGAGAAATACCGAATATAAACGATATTGAACAGAAGAATACCATTGCCAGGTTGCTTAATGGCGGAAGTCCCCTGCTTGCAAGAACAACATCCATATCATTCCCAACCACAGGAACCATACTAATTGCACTAAGGCTGATTACTAACCCTGAGATCAATCCACTTGTAAATACGCTTTTTACGTTGATTTTCATACTTTATTTTTGTCTCTTTTTCATTTCTATTACTTCTATCCCTTTTTCAAGAATAGCATCCCGTTTATTGGTAAAATCACTTTTGGTGTTAAGCACACTATAATCAGGTGGAATACCAAAGCCCTCATACTGCACCATATCGGCAGAAACAGCAATTTTTGATGACAAAGTAAACGACCAACCATTGGGCAACTCTCTTTCAATTTTAGGGCTGAAACACCCGGCTGTTGTATCTCCGACAATGGTAGTATTTGGCAATGTTTTCATTGCTAAAGTAAACCATTCGGCGGCACTACCGGTGGACTTACTTGTAAGAACTACAACAGGTTTTAAAAATTGCTCGGGACCTTTTGGTTCTATATAACAATCGATCCAGTCAGAAAAATCATTCTTCCGGGGCCCGTTTTTAGAGCGAAGTTTTATATAAAGTCTTTTTGAATCCGTAAACCTATTAACTATTGTTTCAACATTTGTGGGGAACCCTCCACCATTCCACCTCAAATCAATAATAATCCCGTCTTTGTCTTTAAATTGTTTTATTATATCATCAATTATTAAAAAGCTGTCGTCGGCATAAACAAATGCTTCTCCTTTGACATCAAATGTATTTATGCTGATATAGCCAATATTATAATTCTTAACGGACCAATTAGAAATATTTGAATTATTAATCTCAAATGAAGACAAGTAGCTTTGAGGATGTATCCTCATATTGCTGTAATAATCATGCGGAATTGTATCTGAATCACATTGCCCCAAATTACTTACAAGAGTTACATGTCCATCCTTAAGTGGTTTAATCATACTTGATAAAACATTATACAGCTGAATATCTGATGTTTGATCTGAAATTCCAGGTCTGTTAATACGATATACAGAATCCCAATCTATCTGTTTTATCTCAAAAGAAGGATAAAACTTATCAAAATCACTCCAAAACATTTCAAAGTTATTTATTGGGGTGTTTGAGATGTCCTCTTCAAAAAAAATCTTTTCGCAACTTGAAAGCGAAATGATGCTAAGGAGTAAAATAAAAATTTTAGTTTTCATATTCTTTATAATTTGCCAACTATTCCTATTAAAATTTGACTCTGAAGGTTTTTGGAATAATTCATATCTTCATATTGGGTAAATTGATAGTAGCGAAGACTTAATTTACATTCAACGCCAATATGATTACTAATAAACTGTATAAAAGAGAACTCTGTTTTAAAATATACTAACCTGTTTAATGAAACAAAATCTCCATTTTTAGCTAAGTATAACAACATGTTCCCACTATAATTCATTAGTGGGTCAATTTTATCTCCGTTATAGGCATTATATGTATTTTTCATTAAAGCATATGAGAGAATTGGTATATTAATGTTTAAAGTTGCTACTTGTTTGTCATTTGAAAAACTTTTTTCAATCAAAGCTTTTAATCCTATACTGCTGAACTGGTCTAACATCAAAAATTCATTATTATTAATATACGCATGTCGTCTTAAATTTAATAAAGAATTGATTTCACCTCCGAAATATATATCAGTTTGAAATTTGGCTAATCTGAATAATCTGTACATATAAGAATATCCAATTTGAATATTGGTATTCTGAACATAATGGCTTAAGCCGGCATTTTCATAATTTGGAAGCGAAGATAAAAGTTTCAACTTATCAAAATTCGTATAAAAAATTTGGCGACATTTAGCACCATTGTACCTATAAGTAACCTCAAGTGGTAATGAATATCCCCGATATTTAAAAGGAGACATAGCATCATCTCTTTCTATGTATTTAGAATAACCCGTATAAAATGAAAAAACATGAGATTTATCAGAATTTATCTTGCGAGTATCCTGAGAAAAAGAAATAGCCGATTGAAAACAGATTACAAAAAGTAAAAAGAAATATTTAACCATATTCATAATTTATTTGTGGCGAATTTGTATAAATTAACGGCACAAATAAAATAATGAGATATTCAAAATCAATTAGAAATATGACTAGTGGTCAAATAATATGATGAGTGGCCCAGCTGGATATCAATGCCATCTCTATTTCCCACCTTTCATTATAGGTCTGTATAGCTTTTTGGGCTGTTATCAGATATCATTATTTAAGTTTCACTAATACAAGTAATAAATATCCGTGAAATTCGCTGTTGCTATCTTGCTTCTATTAAAATTAAAGTAGATAGTTTTATGCAAATTCAAAATTGAACTGTTGTAATTTCAAAGTTAAATGCTTGTAATATCAAAGTTGAATTGTATATTTGTATCTGAAATACAAATTCGTATGATAGTTGAAAGAAAGATTTTAAACGCAATAAAAGTTTTGGGTACTAAGTATCCAATAATTGCTGTTACCGGACCCAGACAGTCTGGAAAAACAACACTGCTAAGAGCTGCATTCCCGGATTATCAATATGTTAGTCTTGAAACACCTGATATAAGAAGTTTTGCTCTGTCAGATCCCCGTGGTTTTCTTGAGCAATACTCGCAATATGTGATTTTTGATGAGATTCAACGAGCTCCTGAACTGTTTTCATATCTCCAGACTATTGTCGATAATAGCAGAATTATGGGACAGTTTATATTGTCCGGCTCTCAGAATTTCCATCTGATGCAGCATATTACTCAAAGTCTAGCCGGCAGGGTTGCAATTTTTAAACTTTTCCCTTTTGATTTTGATGAGCTAAAATCGGTCGGCCTTTTAAATGATAATTACATAGAAAATATTGTAAGAGGTTTTTATCCAGCCTTATACGATAGAGGTATTTCCTCACAAGTTTTTTATTCCAACTATATTCAGACATATGTTCAACGAGATGTTAGTGAGTTGATAGCGATAAAAGATATGAGAGCATTTCGTAATTTTTTGGGCTTGTGTGCTACTCGTGCCGGGCATTTGCTTAATTTAAGCTCTTTAGCCAATGAATGTGGAATATCACAACCGACAGCAAAGGCCTGGCTTTCTGCTTTGGAAACTGGATATGTCGTTTTTCTGCTTTACCCTTATTATGAAAACTTTAGTAAAAGAATTGTAAAAACTCCCAAATTGTATTTTTACGATACCGGATTGTTATGCCATCTTTTGAAGTTAAATAATTCCGAAATGATTATCAGTCATCCGGTCAAGGGGAATTTGTTTGAAAATATGATGATTGCAGAGTATGTCAAGAAAATGCACCACTACAATACTCCCAATGATATTTGGTTCTGGCGGGATGCTTCCGGAAATGAAATTGACTTGCTCATTCAGTCTCCTCCAAAATTGGAACTTGTTGAATTTAAAGCAACACAAACAATAACCCCTGATTTGTTCAAAGGGCTTAACTATTTTGAAAGTCTTGCAAAAAATATTATTCTCACCAAAACACTGGTTTATGGAGGAAAAGAAGAACAAACACGAAATGTGGGTCGTGTCTGTTCGTGGAAAGATTTTACTCTGCTATAAGTGTCTGCAAAAAGTTGCACTTTTGCTCTACAGTTGTTTCGTGAATCTGGTTAATGAATTTGGAATAATTTATTAAAACGACAAGAGGTCAAATAATATGATGAGTGGATTTTAGTTTCTTCGCATACCTTCGGCTAACATCAAGCGGTTTTGGTATGTTTTTGAGAAAAACCCGGTGCTGGGTTTTTGAGTCTATTTCTATGCGGTCTACGTGTTCAATATTTATAATGCAAGAGCGGTGAATCCTTACAAAATAATTACCGGGCAGCTCTTCCTGCCACTGTTTTAATGTTTTTAGTACCAAACAATTTTTACCGTCGGTGGTAAAGATTTTGGAGTAATTTCCCATCGGTTCAATAAGTGTTATCGTGCCGATTTTTATGAATCTGGACGCATAATTACTTATCCGCACATAGATACTGTCGGAATATTCATAACTGTTTGCTACGTTTTTCTGAACATCTTCTCTGTTTATCAACCTATCCAGAGAGACTTTTAGGCGCTGTGGACTAACCGGTTTTAGCAGGTAATCGATGGCATTAACCTCAAAGGCGCGAATAGCAAAGTCGTCAAATGCTGTAACAAAAAATATTTTAATTGATTTGTCAATTGATTCCAATAGATCAAACCCGGTCTCTCCGCTCAACTGGATATCCAGAAAAACCAAATTGGGTTTATTGGTATCAATCAAATCAATGGCGCTTTTACACGAATCTGCCTCTCCCACTATCTCAATTTCCGGGTAAGGTTCCAGCAACCTCCTGAGACTAACCCTGGCAAGTCTTTCGTCATCTACGATGATAGCTTTTATAGGTGTCATTGGGTGATGATGTTATTGATCTCTATTGTTGCAAAAACCCATTCGTCCACCTCTTCAAGGGAAAATGAGTAGTTGTCTCCAAAATATAGGGCCAGTCTGTTTTTTAAATTATCTATTCCATTGCTGGTCCCCTCTGTGTTTTTTTCATTATTGGTCGGTAATTCAAGTAGTTTGCCCGTATTTGAGACTCTTATAAAAAGGTCCTTTTTGACAAGTTTAACTGAAAGATTGACCAATAATTTTTGTTTAGTAGTCTTTGTGCCATATTTTATGGCGTTTTCTATGAGAAGGTGAATAATAAACGAGGGTATTAAAAGAGGCCTTACTGCTTCGTCAACAGATATCTCATATTGAAACTTCTCTTCAAATCTTGTTTTTTGAATTTCAAGGTATTTAATGATAGACTCTATCTCGCTTTCTATAGAGACGCACTCTTTTTGTTTTGTAAGAGTATATCTGTAATAATCCGACATATCAAGTACAAGTTTTTTCGCCTTCTCTGTATTTTCATCTATTAAGGTATAGATAGAGTTTAAAACATTAAATAGAAAATGAGGGTTTATCTGATAGCGAAACATTTTGATTTGTACGTCTTTGACCAATGACTCTGCATTATGAGCCGCCTCTCTTTGACTTGCAGATTGAATCTTAAGGTATGTAAGGAAGTATGTTGCACTTAAAAACAGGATAACCATACCTGCTCCCGGAGTGAACTGTTCAATAAGTTTAAGTGTAACAGGAAGAGTTTTGGCTCTTAATAACGTTATCTCCAGCCAGGTACTAAAGCATAGTACAAAGAGTGGGGCGAAAACAGCATAAAATATTATAAGAGAATATATAACTGTTTTCGTTCTCCTTTTTAATGCCCAACCGTATGTGTAAATTATCAAGAAAATAAATGGGAAAAACGAGATGAATTGAAACAGATGTTCGAGTAGTAAGGATTTTGTTTTATCTGGATATGGAGGATACCAGGCAAATCCATCCAGCAACCTGGTAATTACCAGCAATGCCAGAACAGCAAAAATATTGAAAAAATATTGGTGCTTGTTATAAAGTGCTTTTATCATTGTAATAATTCAATACAAAGATAGCAATCCAGATTATTAATCAATCCAACATATTTCACTATTTTTGTGGGAATGAACACCGATAATAAAATAGCCGACACACCCCTTATGAGGCAATACTTCGCCATTAAAGCGAAGCATCCGGAGGCCATTTTACTCTTTCGTGTCGGTGACTTTTACGAGACATTTTCACAGGATGCTATAATCGCCTCTAAGGTTTTAGGAATTGTTCTTACCCGAAGGGCAAACGGAGCAGCCTCCTATGTAGAGCTGGCAGGATTTCCCCACCACTCGATAGACAGCTATCTGCCTAAATTGGTAAGGGCCGGATATAAGGTGGCAATCTGCGACCAACTGGAGGATCCCAAGCTGACCAAGAAGATTGTAAAACGGGGAATCACAGAGCTGGTTACTCCCGGGGTTGCATATAACGACCAACTGCTCTCCAACAAGGAGAACAACTACCTCTGCTCGCTATATTTCCAGAAAGATCTTGCTGGGATAGCATTTCTGGATATATCTACCGGGTCATTTCACGTAGCTAGCGGCTCTTATGCCTACATTGAGCTGCTTCTTGCAAGTATGTCACCAAAGGAGGTATTGATAGAGCGCTCATACAGAAAGGGTTTTGAAGAGAAATTCGGGAATGACTACTTTGTCTCCACAATGGATGAGTGGGCATTTGTCCCGGAGGCGGCCCTGGAGAAGCTGAAAACCCATTTTGGTATCCCATCTCTCAAAGGGTTTGGAATAGAGAATATGCCCCTGGCAATAACCGCCGCCGGAGCAATCCTCTTCTACTTGGAGCTCACCCGCCACGAGGGGCTGGGGCACCTCTGCTCCATCTCCCGTCTGGATGAGGGGGAGTATGTGTGGATAGATAAATTCACTTTTCGCAATCTGGAGGTCTTTGACGGATATCATCAAGGGGCAGCATCTCTAATTAAAACTATTGACAGGTGCTCTACTCCTATGGGGGCCAGAACCCTGCGGAACTGGCTGGCTATGCCGCTAAAGAATATTGACGATCTAAATATCCGCCTTAATATTGTGGAGCACCTCTTTAACTATGGCTCCTCCGGGGATGATAGTGTCACACTTAAAGAGCAGCTTCGGGCATATCTGCACGATGTTGGCGATCTGGAGAGGGTTGTCTCAAAAGCTGCTGCAGGCAGAATCTCCCCACGTGAGGTGACTATGCTCAAAAGAGGGCTCGAACAGGTCGCCCCAATCAAAGAGCTCTGCTCAACCTGTGGCTCTAAGGAGCTTGCCAACCTGGCACTACAACTGGATTGCTGCACCGCTCTTTTGGAAAAACTTGACCGGGAGATGCTTGCAGACCCTGCAGGTATGATTGGAAAGGGAGATGTTATTGCAACAGGAGTAAATGAAGAGCTGGACACTCTGCGCAACATTGCCCGCCACGGCAAGGATATTCTCAACGATATCCAGAGGAGGGAGAGCGAGAGAACGGGAATCAGCTCATTGAAAATTAGTTTCAATAATGTGTTCGGGTACTATCTCGAGGTGCGGAACACCCACAAAGATAAGGTTCCTGCAGATTGGATCCGTAAACAGACGCTGGTAAGTGCAGAGAGGTACATCACAGAGGAGCTCAAGGTGTATGAAGAGAAGATTCTTGGAGCAGAGGAGAAGATGCTCATTCTGGAGCAACTACTCTTTAACGAAATTGTATCTGCAATTCAAAAAAACATCTCCGCTATTCAGAAAAATGCATTCGAACTCGCTACTCTGGATTGCCTTGCCGGCTTCGCTCACCTGGCGCAGGAGAGGAAATATTGCCGCCCGCAACTAAACCTTGGTACAACTCTGGAGATTATTGAGGGAAGGCATCCTGTTATTGAGGCTCTTATGCCTGCGGGGGAGGAGTATATTGCCAATGACCTCACACTGGATAACGAGAACCAGCAAATTATAATACTTACAGGACCAAATATGGCCGGTAAAAGCGCCCTGCTCCGCCAGACAGCACTTATTGTCCTTATGGCCCAAATAGGATCTTTTGTTCCTGCTAAAGCTGCAAACATCGGAATCATAGATAAGATCTTCACCCGGGTGGGTGCCTCCGATAACATAACCAAAGGGGAGTCCACATTTATGGTGGAGATGCTGGAGACCGCCACAATTTTGCACAATCTCTCATCTCGTTCCCTAGTATTGCTGGACGAAATTGGTCGCGGAACCAGCACTTATGACGGAATGTCAATCGCCTGGGCTATTGTAGAGTATCTGCACGAACACCCGGAACACAGGGCAAAAACCCTTTTCGCAACTCACTACCACGAGCTTAATGACCTCGAGGATAAGTTTGCCAGGGTAAAAAACTGGCACATATCTGTAAAAGAGGTAGAAAAAAGAGTTATCTTTCTGCGAAAATTGTGCAGGGGCGGTGTTGCTCACAGTTTTGGGATACACGTTGCCAGAATGGCCGGTATGCCCAGAGATGTTGTCTCCAAGGCAGAGAGAGTGCTCAGGCAATTGGAGAGCAGCGGTAAAAAAGGAGGAACAAAAAAGAGGGTTTCAGATAACGAAGATGCAATGCAGCTCTCGTTTTTCCAATTGGAGGATCCTCTTCTGATATCAATACGGGACGAACTGCGGGAGATGGACATCAACGCGCTCTCTCCACTGGACGCCTTCGACAAATTAAGAAATTTAAAAAAGAGACTCGGTCTTTAAGGAGGGCAGATGATTAAGTATTACAGAAGAGTTACGATGATATCTAAGCTTATGGCAGAGAGTATCATCTTTGCATTTGGGTCACTTAAAGGGGACAGGTTCAGGACCTTTCTCTCTCTCTTTGGTGTCTCCATTGGGATATTCTCCATAGTTACAGTATTTACCGCCATTGACGCTCTTAAGTCAAATGTAGAGAGCGGACTCAACAGCTTCGGGTCTACTACTGTCTATGTTCAGCAGTTCCCTTTTGCTCCCGAGGAAGGAACGGAGTACAAATGGTGGGAGTTTCGCACCAGGCCGCTGCCAAAATATGAGGAGTACACATTTTTAAAGACTAACTCCAAAACTCTTGACGCTATCGCATTTGTAACATTCACCGGAATGAATGTAAAGTACCGCAGAAACTCCTTCAACGGAGGATTTGTTACCGCACCCACATTTGAGTGGAATATGGTTGCAAATGTAGATATTGAGATTGGCCGCTACTTCTCGATTTACGAGACACAGTCTGCAGTACCGGTTGTTATCCTGGGGAACTCTGTTGCAGAGATTATTTTTGCCGGGGAGGATCCGCTCAATAAGGTTATCAAAGTTGGCAACAGCAATGCCCGGGTTATTGGAGTTATGAAGAAAGCGGGAGAGAGCATAGTGAACATCTTCGATACAGACAACTCAATTCTTGTCCCCTACAGCTTTGCCTCAAATCTCTTTAACGTAAAAAGGTCCGACGCTATGATTTGCCTTAAGCCGCTGGATGGTGTAAGCCGCGATGAGTTTATCCAGGAGATGAGGCAATTACTAAGGTCTGTGCGAAGATTAAAGCCTAAACAGAAAGACAACTTTGCCCTCAACGAGATGACATTCCTGCTAAACTCCACCAAAGAGATCTTTGCCGGAATCTCTCTTGCAGGCTGGGTTATCGGTGGGTTCTCAATCCTAATCGGCGGGTTTGGAATCGCAAATATAATGTTCGTCTCTGTTAAGGAGCGAACAAACCTAATAGGAATTCAAAAAGCATTGGGGGCAAAAAAATATACAATACTTACCCAGTTCCTTGCAGAGGCTGCGGCCCTTGCCGTTGTCGGGGGTGCAATAGGGATAGTTATGGTCTTTCTTGTTGTGGCTGCAATTGGCAGCAACGAATCCTTCCCGATGCAACTTACCGCCTACAATGTGATTCGTGGACTTGTAATCTCTTCTGTAATAGGTATTGTAGCAGGATTTGTTCCTGCATATACAGCAGCCAACCTCAACCCTGTTGAGGCGATAAACTCTAAGTAGTCTGTTGTTGTAGACATCTCTCCAGCAGGTTTGTAAGCTCTACAAACTGCTCTACGGAGAGCTGCTCCGGTCTCTTGGTCATTAATATATCCTCAGGCAGAGTCACTCCGCCCGCTATGGGCTTAATTGAGTTCCTTATGGTCTTTCTCCTTTGATTGAAGGTTGTCTTTATTACGCTTTTGAACAACACCTCATCGCACCCCAGCGATGTTCTCATATTTCTCTTTATCCTTATAACAGCAGATTTTACCTTGGGTGGAGGGGTAAATGAGTTCTCATCTACGGTAAATAGGTACTCAATGTCATACCACGCCTGCAGTAACACAGATAGTATCCCGTAACTCTTGTTTCCCGGAGGAGATGCAAGCCTCTCTGCCACCTCTCTCTGTAACATCCCAACCACCTGAGGTACCCTCTCGCGATACTCAAGCACCTTAAAGAATATCTGGGAAGATATATTGTACGGGAAGTTCCCTATTACCATAAAATCTCCGGTAAAGATCTTTGCCAGATCCATCTTTAGAAAATCCCCCTCGATAAGTGTCTCTCCAAGGTTGGGATAGTGGATCTTTAGAAACTGTACAGACTCACTGTCTATCTCTGCTAAAACCAGATTTATTTTGGGGTTATTTACAAGATATTGCGTGAGCACACCCGTTCCCGGCCCAACCTCAATTACATTAGTGCCACCTGCTAAACTCTCCTCCGGAATCTGGAGCGCCTCTACAATTCGTGCGGCAATTTTTTGGTCTTTCAAAAAGTGTTGACCAAGTGCTTTTTTAGCTCTTACATACATAGCGCAAAGATAGGAAAATTAAAAGTATGCGCTGAACCGCTCACCAATTTCTATTAATTCTAAGCACTATAGGCAGATGGTCGCTCAGCCCCCCGTTATACCTGGGCCCGATATAGGTTCTTTTAGGTTTGAACCCGGTATAAGCCCGGTCCCTCTCCATCAAATACTGGGGAGAGAACAGCGTAAAACAATCATTCCCGGTAGAGATTGGCTCTCTGCTATCTAAAAGATTCTGCGAAACCATAAACATATCTATCTGCTCCCACAACCCCTTATACTTAATTGTCCCGGTCTCTATTACTCTTGACCCCCCCACCTTATTGTTTTCTTCATCTTTCTGACCTCCTCTCTCTTTCTGACCTTCTCTCTCTTTCTGACCTCCAAAAATTCTCTCTCCCAAAGGCCTCCTCCCACCCTGCCTGTAACTCCTTAAAACCTTTAGACTGCACCTTTGCTGGATATTTTTAATAACCTCAGAATCCGGCGTGTCATTAAAGTCACCCATCACCAGGATATTTGCCCTGCTACTCTTTGCAAGAATTGAGTCACACACACCGGCCAGAGCATCTGCAGCAGCCTCCCGGTAAGGAGCAGAGGCTTCCTCTCCACCAAACTTTGAGGGCCAGTGGTTTACAAAAACGTGCACAGTGTCCAGATCGTGAAATACTCCCTTACTATAGAGAATCTCTCTGGTTACATAGGGCTTTGCAGAGTCTGCTGGATGGACCTCTATAGGGCCTGCCGGATGGACCTTTGTAGAGTCTGTTAAATAGGTATTCGCCGTGTCAGTAACCCTTACCTTTATAAAACTGTTTTTAAGCGGCCGATACTGACGGCGGCAATAAAGTAACGCCACATCAATCCCCCGCCTGTCCGGAGAGTCTCTGTGAATAATTGCAAACCCACCCATCGCCAGCGGGGTCTCATAGATAAGCTGATTAAGAACATATCTGTTCTCAACCTCAGCAAACCCAATAAGAGCGGGAAAGGCTCCTATATCTATAATTGTTTTTGCTATTCCGTTTCGTTTATCAATAAAACGGCTCCTTGTCCACCGTTTCTCCCCTGTTGGGATAAAGGTTCCATCCTCTTTACCGGGATCAAACCTGGTATCAAAAAAATTCTCCAAATTCCAGAAAATAATAAGGTAATCCTTCACGCTATCGTGAGGGTTACCCTGCGGCCGACTGTTTGCCGGCTCCACACATAATGTAAAACAGATTATCAATAAAATTTTTACCATTGGAAAGAGTCGCAGTTAAATGCGTTACAAACATAAAGACTATATAGATAAAAGCAATTTTACTGCAGCATAAATATCTGATCCTAAGCATAAATTATCTGAATTTAGATTTATCCCCCTTTTTTTGCTAATTTCGCACCCTCAAAAAAGCATTAGTATATAATTTTAAGTAAAATATAAGGCAATGGCACTTCAATGCGGAATAGTTGGACTTCCCAACGTAGGCAAATCGACACTCTTTAATTGCATCAGTTCGGGTAAGGCTCAATCTGCAAACTTCCCTTTTTGCACAATAGAGCCCAACATAGGTTCAACGGTTGTTCCGGATGAGCGGCTTCAGGTTCTGGAGAAGTTGGTAAAACCCCATAGGGTTGTTCCTGCAACCGTAGAGATTGTAGATATCGCCGGGTTGGTAAAGGGGGCTAGTAAGGGAGAGGGGCTTGGAAATCAGTTTCTTGCAAACATCCGTGAGACAGATGCAATAATTCACGTTCTTCGCTGTTTTGACGATGACAATATTGTACACGTAGATGGAAACATCAATCCGGTAAGGGATAAGGAGATAATTGACACAGAGTTGCAGATAAAAGATCTCGACACTGTTGAGAGTCGTATTAACAAGGTTCAGAAGATGGCACAAACCGGCGGCGATAAAAATGCCAAACGGATGTACGATATTCTGGTTAAGTTCAAAGAGGCTTTGGTTCAGGGAAAGTCTGCCAGAACTGTTATCTTCGATAATGCAGAGGATGCAAAGATGTCTAAAGAGCTGTTTCTTCTTACCAATAAGCCTGTTCTATATGTTTGTAATGTAGATGAGGCATCGGCCAAAGATGGTAATGCCTATGTAGACTTGGTTCGTGAGTCAATAAAAGATGAAGAGGCCGAATTGCTGGTTGTGGCAGCTAAGATAGAGTCCGAGATTGCAGAGCTGGATACCTTTGAGGAGAGGGAGATGTTCTTAAACGAAATCGGGCTAAACTCTTCGGGAGTTGCGCGCCTTATAAGATCTGCATACTCTCTACTCAATCTGGAGACCTACTTTACAGCCGGCATCCAGGAGGTGAGGGCGTGGACCTATCCAAGAGGATTCAAGGCTCCACAGGCTGCTGGAGTGATTCACACCGACTTCGAAAAGGGTTTTATCCGCGCAGAGGTTATCAAATACAGCGATTATGTAAAATACAGAACCGAAGCCGCCTGCAAAGAGGCCGGAAAGATGGCCGTAGAGGGAAAAGAGTATGTAGTCCAGGATGGCGACATAATGCACTTCCGGTTTAATGTCTAACTTTGCCAGAGTTTGATGTATCTCGCAATAATTCAATTAATTATAAAACCCTGTTTTCCAAATTCGGAAAACAGGGTTTTATAATTATTAGGTAGATAAGTAATTACATCAAACTCTGGCAAAGTTTAAAAAAACTTCGCTCTGTTATCCTGTACCTTTGCTTTCTTCTCCAGAATTGATGGAATCATTTGGATTTGGTAGCTGAATGCTTGCAGTCCTGCAGTTTTTGCATCGTCTTCTGTGAAGAAGGCCCCTGTCTCTCTTGAATCTACCTGGAAGATGTAAACTCCCACATTACCCGCAACCGGGCCTACAAGGGTATTTGGCTGAGCACCTGTAACGAAACCGATGAATTTAGGGTCAAAGCTCTGTGAGCCTGGAGCACCAAAAGAGACACCGGTCTGCTTGCTAACGGTTGTTGATAGCTTTTCTGCCATAGCGTCAAGCGACGAAAGTCCGGAAACCTTCTCTTTAACTGAAGCAAGTGCTTTTTCCCAAGATTTTTCTCTTCTGATTGTAGTTGCAATCTCTTTCTCTATCATCTCTAAAGGAGGAATACCCTTCTCCCGGATATCTGTTAGTGCGACAACAAAAAAGTATTTGTTGTCAATAGATATTATCTGTGATACGTTTCCAACCTCTGCCTCATAAGCCCATCTGGTTATCTCTCTTGCATTGTTGTAGCTGGAGATGCTCTTTGCCCCCTCTGCAATGTTATTTGCCTGAAGCGGATATAGATTCATTTGAGCCGTTAGCTCGTTGAACTTCTCAATTTTACCCTCGGACTTGGATGCTAACTCGTTTGCCTGAGAGTAGAAGCTCTGGAAGGTCTCTTTGCTGGCAACAGCCGCCTTCTCTAGAACAGCAACCTGAACTTTTGTAACAGGCTTAGTGCTTTGCGATACTTTAAGGATATGAAGTCCGTAGTTTGTCTCAACTGTGATAAGTTTGTTAACCGGAGAGACAAAACAGGTATCAAAGCCCGGAATAAGAGTTGCCTGTGTGAGCCATCCCAGTTCGCCGGGTGTTACATTAGGGTTTTTATCCAGTGAGTTTGCTGCTGCTATCTGCGAGAAATCTGCACCCCTCTCTATAAGCTGGATTAGGCTGTCTGCAGATCTCTTTGCAACTGCTTTGTCCTGATTGGCAAGAAGAATATGATTTACAAAAACTGAGTCCGGAAGCTGCTTTGAAGATATTACTCTTGCCGAGCGAAAGATATCTCCCTCTTTGTATGGTGCAAGTACCTCTCCTATTTTTGCTTTAAATGCAAAGCTGTCAAGAACTGGTGATTTTGAGGCAAGTTCGCCCGCCTTATAATAATTTAGATCCAGAGGTTTGTCTGAATTTCTTACAAGGAACCCTCTTAAGTTAGTAGTTGTGGAGAACTCCTCCATAAGTTTTTCTATCTCACTCTCTGCTGCGATAATATCTTGTGTAGAGGGAACCACCTCAAATACTACATAATCGAGATCCCT
>JAUYTH010000325.1 GCA_030695165.1 Bacteroidales bacterium | reverse complement strand
TTCATCTCATTGGGAAGCTTAATATCAACTCCAAACTCTGTTTTGGTATTTATTGCGTTCTTAAGCATATTGTTCCGCTCTACATATGTAATGTAGGTTTGGTACATAACTAATTGATTGACTATAGAACTAGGCAGATATCTGGCAGTTTCTCTATCGGTGTATCTTGCCTCCGGATAGAGGTGTGATAGACCCGGAGTTTTTGAATTTCTTCCCCAACCTCCTCTTAGTTCAATCCAATCTGTAAGCTTAAGAGATGCATTGAATCTTGGAGAGAGAGAGGAGACTTGCTCCGGCTTACCCGGTTGAAGCATATCAAACCGAACACCTGCCTGAAGCTTAAACTCCATATTCTCACCAAGTGTCCAGTTTATATTATCCTCAAAATAGGCAGAGAACTGGTTAATTCTAGGAATATCGTAATATGGCCTTGGTCTTCCATTGCTGTTAGGCCTTAGTGGAAGATTCTCATCATCGTTATAGAATCCTTTTGCACGATTCTCCTCAAGCTTATACTCAACTCCCATATTAAACCTCTGTTGCAATTTATCTATATTTACAAAAAATGCATTTGAAGCTTTTAAATAGAGACTTTTAGGCCTTCCTATTGTTCCTCCTGACGCTTTGTATGAGTTCGTTATATATGGAACTTCGGAATATCCACTAGTTAAAGAGGTAATTATGGGAAGACCGCCTCCAGCTGATATAATTGTAGAGTTCCTGGATTCAGTTACCGACTCGCTATATCCGATAGAATAAGAGAGAGTTCTCATTAGGGGGGCATTGATACTTAACCTTCCGTTATGACTAAACCTTAGCGAAGCAGATTTTTGAGTATTCTCGCTCCCTTCAATTATTACGTCCGGATCTGTTCCTCTAAAATCCAGAAGATTACTAAAAGATAACTTGGTATTTGTATACCAGATTTTCCCTATTGTTTTTGTGTATGCAACTCCTCCAGAAATCCTATCAAATGAGGTGCTTTTTTGCCTTGGATCTCCCCAAGCCTGAGCATAATCTATATTTGCATTTAAACTTCCCCTGTTTTTTCCGAAATTCCACCCTTTCCCCAAAGATGTATTGAATGTAACAGGGTTTATCTTAGTTCTTATCTCATAAGGAGTATAGCCTGCTTTTGTATTAACTATTACAGCACCACTGGCAAGGTCTCCATATTCTGCTGATGGAATCCCCCTTATCACCTCAACAGACTCTATGTTGTCTGCCCCTATTTGCCGCAAATCTACACCTGATCCGCCTGTTGTGTTTATACCGGTTTTATCTGTAATAGAGGCATTATCCGATACCGGTACACCATCTACCAGGATAGATGTTCCGAATGAGTTATTTGCATTATTGTTGTTTAGGGTTCTGATTGTTATCTTCTCGGAAGATGTCATATTACTAATGCCGGAGAGTAGTTGACCTGGAATAAGCTGCATTATGTCTTTCAAACTAGTAGCCTGTAAGTGATCCATAGCCTGCCTCCCTATTTTTGAGCTTGTAGATGTCCCTGCTGCACTTTTAGTTGCAGTAACTACTACCTCATCAAGTTCCAGTGATGTCTGTTTTAGGTTTACTACAATCTCTCTGTCTGTAGTAATGTTGATGTTGCCCGAATATGCCTCGTAGCCCAACATCTGAATCTCAAGAGTTACAACTCCTGATGGAAGGTTTTTGATTGAGGCCACTCCTTCAAGATCTGCAACACCATACGCCCCATACTCTCTTATTAATGCTGATGCCCCGGTTACTGGCTCCTTTGTCGTTTCATCCACTATTATCAGTCTTAATGTAAGATCTGTCCGCGGATCCACTTTTATCTCCGGCATAATTTTTCTTATGCTTTTGATGATTAGAATAACACCGTTGTTTATCTCATAAGTAAAACCGGTATTTGTTAAAATGGCTTTGAGAATAACTGTTACATCTGCATTTTGAGCAGAAAATGTAATCCCCTTTACATTTTTAATATCCTCTCCTTTTGAGAGATATCCTAAGCCCGTCTGCTTCTCAATCTGTTTCAAACACTCCTCAAGAGTGGCATTTTGCACTTTAAAGGATTTTATTTGCTGCGCATTAATGGTTAAAACCATAGCCGGCAACAATAAAACCACAGTAAGTGAGATTAGAGATTGGATTAGTTTTTTCATAAAGTGTTTAATAATTAATTTATCTTGAGATAGTTCTATATTATAGATGTTTTATATATATTCAGTGGAATTTTCTATTTATAACGTACAATAACAACACTTCCCTCCATCTGAAAATCTACATTAGAGACTTTTGATATCTGATTCAATATTATGTTCAGATAATCATTAAGAGGTATTGCTCCACTAAATGTCTCTTTTTTAATAGATTCATCATCAAAAAAGATATTTATTTCATACCTCCTATTTAGAATTTTGAATATCTCTTCAAGTGGCATCTGATCCATAATAAGCACATTATCTATCCAGGAAGTATATAAGTCAGTATTAACCATCTCTATCGATATACTTTTACTCTCTTTGTTGAATTTAAACTGCTCTCCCGGTAATATAAGACGATCTCCACCCTCGGATGAAGGAATGGAAATTGACCCGGTAACAAGAGTTGTTGCTCCTACTCTCTCATCTGGGTATGCGTTCACATTGAACTTCGTACCTAAAACTTTTACACTATAATCTGAAGTTTCTACTAAAAATGGGATTTTATCATCTTTCACCACTTCGAAATATGCCTCTCCCGAGATATAGACTCGTCTCTCATTTTTACTAAATCTGACAGGATATTTAATTTTGCTCTGTGCATTCAGCCAAACCCTAGATCCATCGCTTAAAACAACGCTGTATGACCTCCCTTTTGGAATTGAAAGTTCATTATATTCAACTGTTGTCTCTCTTTTTCCCTTATCTGACTCTTTTCTCTCTTTATAAATCTCATTAGCAGCAGTTTCATCTCTATCTACTCCTGCATATGATATTTCGTTTTCATTTGCATCTACGATTATTCCAGATAACCTCTCAGCAAGATTTGAATTAGAGTCAAGCTCAACAATCTCACCTGAGGAGAGCTCCAGAGTTACCATACCCTTTACCGGAAGCAGATTGCTTAACTTAACTGTCTTTTCGGAATCTTTTTGCTTGGCTGGGATAAAAATAACAAGAGAGAGAAGCAGAACAATCACAGCTGCAGAAGCAACACTGATAAGCTCAACCCCTCGTCTGCCGAACCATAGCCTGCTCCAGGCACGATTCGTATTGATCTGGGAGAGATTTTTTTTTCTCTCATTATAATATGCAATATCTCCATCCTGTGGATCCTTTAAAATATTCTCTGAAAGCTCCTTTGCTTTTTTTAGAGCATCTTCGTATTTTTCTTTCATCTCTTTACTTTCCATAACATATATATAAACGATCTTTTTTAAATAAGGGTGACAAAATTTTTCAAAATAAAAAACCCGGGCACTTATAAAGAGTGCCTCGGATAAATATGGTCTCCAGAGATTAACCGTTTGAAATAAAGGAGAGAAGTAGCAACATAAAAGTATCTCCGTAAGCCTCTTTTAGAACTTTATAGGCTCTTGATTTCAATGTTTTAATTGTATTAACTGAGACATTCAACTCGACTGCAACCTCTTGTATCGAAAGTCCTCTCATAGAGCATCTCATTACCTCTCTTGTCTGATTTGGCAGAGACTCTATTGCTTTTTCAAGAAGACGAAAAGCCTCCTCTTTTACAACAGTCTCAATTTCACTCTCAATATTACCAGCAGACTCTAAATTTTCAAAAAAAGGTCTTTTTTTTCTCAAATAATCAATACACTTATTCCTGGTAGATAGATAGATATAGGACTTGAATGCAATTTCATTTTTAAATACAGGTTTTGCTCTCCAGATGTTGAGGAAGACCTCCTGCACAATATCTTCTGAATCGTGTTTACTCCCTATAAGTTTTATTGCAAAAAGCACCTGAGATGCATAGAAATCCTTAAAGATCTCTTTAAATGCATACTTTTTATCAGATATATATATATGGTGCCTGAACATCTTTTTATAAATCTCTCAAAGATAAAAAAAAAAGGGATAACCTTGATAATCATCTTAGGTTATTATTGTAAATCAATCATTTAACAAGTCAGAGGAAACCTCTCCAATTTTATGCGATCAATAAATAATATTTTGTGCGCTCAAAAAATAATGGCGGCCAAAAGTTGTCAGCACAAGATCTATTTGCTGCTCTGTTATGTTGCGGGCCTGCGCATACCTGTGCACATCGGGCAAGTCCATCCTCATCCGCTCGCAAGCTCACTACTGCCG
>JAUYTH010000321.1 GCA_030695165.1 Bacteroidales bacterium | reverse complement strand
CAAGAGCGTAGAAGGGGGGGAGTATTTCAATAAGATGTTTATCAATTTTAAGATTGATATGGAGAAGGGAGAGGGAATTGATCTGCAGAAAAAGTACAAGGTTACCTCTTATCCAACTCTTTTGCTTATAAATCCCGATGGAACAGAGCATAACAGGCTCACAGGCGCAACCAATAACCCTAAGGAGTTTATTGCAAGGGTAGAAGAGGCTGCAAAGAGGGAGAATAGCCCTGTTTATCAAAAACAGTTGTATGAGAGCGATAAATCTGGGGGCAACCAATACTTTTCATACCTTCTCTCAAGAGGCGAGTACAAAAGCGTCTCAGACCTTATGCAGGAGACATTTAAATTAAGAACTCCTCAGGAGAATTATAGCGCAGAATCTTTTGCACTATACGAAAAGGCTATTCACGATATCTTCAACCCACTCTATTTTGAGATTCTTTCAGATGGGGATAACGCCATCAAGCTACTTGGAGAGGAGAGGTATACCGGCTTTGTAAACGCTAAATGGTCATCTACATTCACTTCACTTGCCGGCTCAATAATGACGGGCAACTTAAATAGCGAGAGTGAGCAGATGAAGAGGTTATCTGAGATGGTTTCAAAATTTCCTATTCTTAATAAGAGTAGTGTGAAATTTCTTTATACTGCACAGAAGCAGATGATTGCTCAAAATGCTCCGGAGTTGTGTGCTATAGCATATGATTTTATAGAGAAGGGCGATAAATTTGACGAAAACACAATTCCGGGAGCAATCTCAATTCTGGTATTCTATAATAAAGATTATAAACCTGCAATAGAGTTCTTCGAAAAGCTGGCATCTTATACAAAGGATGAAGCCAACCGCACAAAATTCCTCAAAAGTGCAGAGGCGTATAAAGAGATTCTAAAAAAACAGGCAGAGAAAGCGGCTAACGCAGCCAAATAACAATTTTTGTTTTGAATGTGGGAAGGGCGGCTGATTTCAGTCGCCTTTTTTATGTGGGATTAAACCAATTTTAAATATTACTGTCAAAGGGTGGTATGTCTCAAAAGGAATTTGTTATATGAGTAGAAAGATAGTTTTATTGATGCTCTTGGTTGGGCTCTTTTTTAGTTTTAACCGGGCGAGTGGCCAGAATTCGGAGCCTCAGGTGTTGAAGGGATTTGTAGATGATGCAATTCAAAAAGGTTATGCGGCAAGTGTAAGAATCTGCGTTTATGATACCGTAAGGAAAATGAATATCCCATCCTATTTCAGCGGAGTTGTGGTGAGCAAGGAGGGGCATATTCTCACAGTTGCCCACGGAGTACAGGCCGGTAAAAAGTATGTAGCGATTTTCCCCGACGGTAAAGAGGTGCAAACAGTAACTCTGGGCAGGATGGCCTTGAAAGACTCAAATAGCAGGGAGAGGCACGATTTGGCTATGCTCAAAATAGATGAGCCCGGGGAGTGGCCGGTTGCTCAGATGGGATGGTCCTCATCGTTAAAAGTTAATATGCCCTGCATCAGTATCTCATACCCCGCGCTGTTGAACCGCACTCTCCCTACAGTAAGATTCGGGAGGATATTAAGAGTATCCAACAGAGAGGGTTTTGTGCACTCTACCTGTAAAATGGAGCCGGGCGACTCCGGCGGGCCGCTCTTTGACTATATGGGAAGAGTAATTGCGCTGCACAGCAGCTGCGGGAGGCACGAAGATGAAAACTTTGAGGTTCCGATAGACTCATTTCGAAAGTATTGGAGCGCGTTAAATACTCCCGAGGACTACAAATCAATTCCTAAACAGGTTGATGAAATAGGGGTAGATCCATTTTCTGCCAGTATAATTTCACTCTCATATCTGGAAAATCTAAATCAATCGGTTCCACAACCAAACCAAGAGCAGGCCGGCTCGAGTGTCAAAGTGACAAGTCTTGTAAAAGAGAAGCAGGTAAACACTCTGGGTACTCTTTTCCATATAAATTCAAAAAACTATGTAGTAAGTAAATACTCACTGGTTGGTGCAGATGCAAAAATAATATCGGGTGATTATATGATCCTAACCGATATTGTGCATAAAGACGCTGCAAATGATTTAGTTGTACTGCAACTACAAGGTGAGTTACCCGGCGGATTGACCCAGGAGCATTTAACGGCTTTGCCGGACAGTATGGAGATAAACTCCTTAGGGAAATTAATGATATCTCCTTTACCCCAAGGGAAAAAGGTGAGCATAGTGAGTATAAATCACCTTACTCTCCCCAGACGACTCAGTGCCGGCTATTTTGGTGCATCTGCACAATTCCGCAACGAGAAGATAATCCTAAACAGAATTGCACCCAAAAGCCCTGCAGATTCGATAAGATTAAAAATTGGAGACCAAATTACCGGCATTAACGGCAGGCCAATAAGCCGCCCCGAGGAGTTCGGGGGAGAGCTCTCCAAATACAACCCGGGAGACAGCATCAGCGTTGAGTGTGTTCGTGCAGATAGTGTTTTCACTGCAAAGCTCTTGCTAACCTTAAGGCCGGTTGGGACCCACGCTGCCGAGAGATTTGACGGGGGAAAAAGCGTAAGAGTGGATGGATTCAAAAAACTCTTTGCTCACGATGCCAATATAAAATCGGATGAGTGCGGCGGCCCGGTGTTTGATGCAGAGGGCAATTTCTACGGAATAAACATAGCCCGTTTTAGCCGCACCACCACCCTGGCAATCCCAGCCGATGTAATTAGGAGAATACTTTCTTTTTTATTACCTTCGCACCCCGAAAGCCGGTAGCAATCACTACAGTTGAGAGCGGCCGGCAATTTATCTAACAAAAATTTGAAATAATGAGGAATTTATCTCAACACGAGATTGGCTCACTGATAGCTAATCTTTGTGTGGCGGAAGACTGGACTAAAGTCTTTGTGTCGGAGAGGTTCTCAGCAGACTATGTACACAGCACCCGCTTCTCGGGGAGGGTTGTACTTGGCCATTTTGAGAAATCTTTTACCATTGCCGGCGGTTTGGTTCGCCACTCAGGCATCAGAAATGCAACTATTCACAATTGTGAAATTGGCGACAATGTTCTCATAGAGAACGTACTCAACCATATCTCCAATTATACTATTGGAGAGGATTGTTATATCCAGAATGTAAATGTAATTGCCGTGGAGGAGTTCTCTACATTCGGGAACAATGTACGCGTGAGTGTGCTCAACGAAATGGGGGGCAGAGAGGTGCCTATTTATGACAAACTCTCATCTTCACTCGCCTATATTATTGCCCTTTACCGCCATAAGAAAAAGGCGATAGAGAATTTTGAAAAACTTATTGAGAAATATGCCCGAGAGAGTGGGTCAGATATGGGCTCTATAGGTAAGGGGGTTAAGATTCTCAATACAGGTACAATAAAGCACGTTCGCATCGGCGATTATGCCAAAGTTGTGAACACATCCAGGTTGGAGAATGGGACTGTCAACAGCAACAAACTTGCCCCGGTATATATTGGCGACAGTGTTATAGCCAAAGATTTTATCTTCTCCTCGGGCTCCTATGTGGCCGATGCCGCAACGGTAAGCAGATGTTTTGCAGGACAGTCGTGCCATATCTCGCATAGCTTTTCGGCACACGACTCGCTTCTGTTTGCAAACTGTAAATTTGAAAACGGAGAGGCCTGTGCAGTTTTTGCCGGGCCATTTACCGTATCTATACATAAATCCAGCCTGCTCATTGCCGGGATGCTCTCGTTTCTAAATGCCGGGAGCGGATCCAACCAGAGTAACCATATGTATAAGCTAGGGCCAATCCATCAGGGAATTATAGAGAGAGGCTCAAAAACCACCAGTGACTCCTACATATTGTGGCCTGCCAAGGTGGGTGCGTTTTCGCTGGTGATGGGAAGGCACTACCGCCACTCAGATACCTCCGATTTACCATTCTCTTATCTGATTGAGAAATCGGACGAGACATACCTCATTCCAGGCGTGAACCTTAGGAGTGTGGGCACAATAAGGGATGCGCAAAAGTGGCCACTAAGGGATACCAGAACAGACCCGCAGCTGCTGGA
>JAUYTH010000300.1 GCA_030695165.1 Bacteroidales bacterium | reverse complement strand
ATTATTCAGGTTAGAAACTTGCTTGTAGTGATAAATTGAAAGTTCTTGCAAAAGGATATGAAAGCCCTCTCTCTATTTGAATGGAAGAGATTCTGAGTAAATCGTTTGTAGTAAAGCCTAAACGTAGAGATTTAAAGTATTTTAGCCTCTTTAGGCTCTCTTGTGTAAACATATATGAGATATTAATAGATGAGAAATCTAAATAATTATTTGTTTGTACAAAACGGGAGGTAGGCTTTGTGGCACTTTTATCTTTAACATCTTTAAAGAGAGTTATATCGCCGGGATTTCTCCATCTTTCTGAGAAGACTCTTTTATCACAGTTAAACTTATAGTCAACACTCTCTACTCTGCCTACAAGAGTTTGGTTGTACAGTTTCCCTCCAAAACTATAACTTGAGAACAGATTAAAAGAGAGCCCTTTCCAGGTGAAATTCAGCCCAAGAGATCCTGAAAGTTTTGGATCTCTTGTAGCATAAGGGACCTGATCATCGGCAGACCAGACATATGTCTTGTTTCCCTCTTTATCAAGAAAGATCTCTTTTCCATTTGCAGGATCAATTCCAAGTGAGCGGACAACCCAAATTGTACTCATAGATTGTCCCTCTATAAATCGAACCTTTGGATATACCTTAGAGACATCTGTACCAGCTCCTGAAGTCTCTTTATCTACCGTTTCATTCCAGGCAACCAGCGTATTTGAAATTTTGGTTAATCTATTTATGTTGTGATTACCGTTTCCGCTGATTGAAAGCATTATATCTTTGGATTTAATCAAAACTCCTCTTATAGAGAAATCATATCCACTGTTTTGTGACTCTCCAAGATTCTCCATATATGATGAGAAACCAAGAGATGGAGCTAAAGCTATTGATGTAAGAAGATCCTTGGATTTACTTTGATAGATATCAGCAGAGATTAAAAGCCTGCTATTCAGAAATGCCATATCTATCCCAATATTGGATTTACTTGTTTTTTGCCATTTTAGATTGGGGTTACCCATACCCATCATTAGTGCACCTACTGCATAAAAACCGTAAAACTGATCGCCTATATATTGGTATTTCGACATTGATTGATACGGATCAAATGATTGACTACCGGTTACTCCTATTGATCCTCTTAGTTTTAATTGGGTTATGAACTCTACCGATTGCATAAACTTCTCTCTGTGTATGTTGTATCCGGCGCCAATTGACCAGAATGGAGCCCATCTGCTATCTTTACCAAACTTGGAAGAGATATCTGCTCTAAATGACACATCTAAAAAGTAGATATTATTGTAGGAGTAGTTAGAGTTCAAAAATACTCCGGCACTCCTGCTCTTGCTGCTTATCCCTCTCGGCTTCTCTGTTGAGTGATATGAATTTGCAAAGGAGGGATAGCTAAGAAATTCAGCAACAAACCCTTGTGCCGAAAATCCATCTTCTTCTGCATCCATATCGGAGTAGCTTATTCCTGAATTTAGTGTTAAAAAGCTACTTTTTATATTGGTGGAGTAGGAGATAAGAAAATTCCCTTGCATATTGATCTCTTTGGAATTCAAACTTCTGTATACACCTCTCTTAGATATATCTGTCGATGTTCCGAACATTGTGTGCAGGGAAGAGAAGAACTGCTCAGTCTTTCCATTTCTAAGGTTGATTGATCCGTTTCCTGTCAATCTGAATTTTGGTGTAACATTCCATTTAACTTCAAGATTTTCTGAAAAGAGGTTATAGCTATATGTATTCTTTTCATTTAATGTTGTGTTCCACAGTGGATTGCTTACACTTCCTGTTGTACTAGTCGTCCCTGTTTGCAGCATCAATAAATATTTTCCATCTTCATCTGTAATTTTGTAATATGGATTTAGTCTACCGTATTCGCTAAAACTTCCATATGGAGAGTTAATGGAATGGACATTATCGTAGTTGATCGAATTGGTAAATGTAAAGTTGTTATACCTATATGTTA
>JAUYTH010000299.1 GCA_030695165.1 Bacteroidales bacterium | reverse complement strand
ATTATTCCTGCTCCAACCTCTCCTCTGGTAAACATTCCGATAGAGAGTGCAAGCCTCTCCTCGATGTACCGTTCTCTGTAGAAAAATAGAGGAACAAGCTTCCCTATATTGGAGAGTAGAGAGACAATAATTACGTGAAATATAATTCTGTCTGCAGATAGCATAGGCTGTTGCCCTAAAAGGGATGCGCCTGCAAGAACATCGTCGCTCATAGTGTGTGAGCCAATAAACAGAGGCATACTCATACCTACCAAAAACATAAAAAATATCGAAATACCGTTAGTTACAATCCTCTCAGTTTTGGAATCAGTATTAACGTGACCCATTATCATTCCAAGTACAAAAGCCGGAAGAAGGACCTCTATATGTATCCCCTCGTCTTTTCCAAGAAAAGATACTGAAATAAAATGCAGACCCCAAGTGACTCCTACTACAATTACCGAGTATAACAAAATAGCAATCCAGTCTTGTCTCATCTTATAGGCACCCATCTTCTTCCAGCCGTAATATAGAAGGAAAAAGACTACAAACAGCACAACAGCCATCTGCCACTTCATACCAATCATTATTATCTGCAAAGGAATCATCAACAGGATTGTATCCAGGTCGTCAAATATTGCCAGGACTTGAATCTTTTTATATATCCAGCTTGCTTTAAGCCCTATTGCAGCAAGCATTGTGAAGAGAATACCGGCAGATGTAGGTGCGGCAAACCGACTTAGCAGAAGACTCTCTTTCCAGGCTTCCCAGGAGGTGCCATACTCAACAGGAAGAAGCACAAATACAAAGTACATTGCGACAAAGATCCAAGGTAAAGCAGCAGTACCCATAGCAATAAAATAATCTTGCACATAGCTTCTCCAGTTGACCTTGTCCAGTTCAAACTCCCGCCCCACATTGATCATTATAAATGAGAGCGAGATGTAAAGGAGAATGTTGGTTACCTCTTTAAAAGAGTAGAAATTTTCACCCATTGCAGAGGGTAGTACTTGAGAGAAGATTAGACCTGCAATCAGAAAGAGAGAGAACGATAGGATTTTTTTCATCAGTTATAGTCTCTAGGCTGTTAAAAATTTAGCGACAAATTTACAAAAAATGCCGCTAATTGACAATAAGATTGTTTTAATGCTTTACCGGCAAATGCTTTGATGGATTACTCTCATTCCAGCATCTGTCAATTGCAGTAATAATATAGATATATCTCTTTTTAGATTTGTTCTCATTTACAGTAATATACTCCGGTTTGTCAGAGATTTTGATCAGATACTTGCTATCATTTGTATTGGGTATAACACCCTCCGGGAATCTGTAAACAGCGTAAAAGCGGGCACTCTGCATAGGGTCGCTATCGTTATGGATCCAGCTTAGCTTTCCTTTTTTATATGATAGTTTCGAAACCGGTAGTGGAGATATTGTGTCAATGTTTGTGTATACAGGAATAAGTGCCGGGTATCTTTGGTATTTCAAAGCCAGTGAGTCGGTAAAACCGTCCGGATTACGGTTCAGACTCCATCCTGGCCACCAGACATTTCCGTGTATATTAGGCAACTCTCTCACCATTTTCATTTTGGCCTCAAATTGTGTTTTGAAAGGATTATCTAAATCTGCCTCTGTAAATGTGCTGATATTTTGCCCAATATATAGCTGTCCACCAAAATTTGAGTTACTCCACCACTCTATAAGTGTCTTGTAATCTGCTGCAGGGTGGCCAATTTTCCAGTAAATTTGGGGGACATTATAGTCTATCCATCCATTTTTTACCCACAGAGGTACATCGGCATAAAGCTGATCATAATTGGACAGACCATTTGTTTTGCTACCGCTTGAGTCAGGTGTATCCTTAAGGTTGCGGTGAATTCCAAATGGACTTATCCCGAATCTAACCCAGGGTTTGATTGCCTTTATTGTGTCACTAAGAGCTTTGATAAGTGTCGTTACATTATTTCTCCTCCAATCTCCCTTTTGCCAGTATTCAAACCCCTGGTTTTTAGCATATTTTACAAAAGAGGCGTCGTCGTGAAACTCTTCAAATTGTATAGGGTATGGATAGAAATAGTCATCAAAATGTATAGCATCAAGATTATATCGGCTTACCAAATCTGCTATTACCTTTACTGTGTGCTCTACAGCTTGAGGCTCTCCGGGGTCAAAATAGAGTTGTTTCCCGTACTTTTTAAAGATGGAGGGGTTTTTAAAATAGAGGTGATTGGGATGAAGTTGTTCTGAGTCGTTTGAAGTAACCCTGTAGGGATTGCACCAGGCGTGTAACTCCATCCCTCTTGCGTGACTCTCCTGAATCATAAACTCAAGAGGGTCCCACATAGGATCGGGTGCTTTTCCCTGCTCTCCGGCTATAAATCTGCTCCAAGGTTCGATTGCAGATATGTAGAAGGCATCTGCCTGAGGTCTCACCTGAAAAATTACGGCATTTACTTCGGCCTTCTCAAAGTTATCCAGAGTTTTTCTAAACATCTCTTTGATAGAGTCTGTTGTCATAGTTTTGAACTGTTGGTTACCCACAGTGTGTATCCAGGCACCACGAAACTCTCTTTTAGGCAGCTCTTGTGAAAATGCCATAGAGAGTGAAAGTGTCAGAATGATGGTGAATAAAGCTCTTTTTACCATACACGATATTTTTACTCTATACCCATTGCTTTTAAAATTCGAATTGGAATTTCGGTGTTATCCATTCTTCCTGAGAAGAGACGGCTTCCCGGGCCGGTAGAGTATACCGGAACTGCTGTTCCTGTATGAGAAGTTGTAGTCCAGCCTACGTTTGCTTTGTTGTTAAGCTCTTTTACCGCCTCTTTGCTCTGTTTATCTACAGACACAGACTTACTTTGAGGGGACAGCTCGTTAAGATTTAACCCATACCCGCGATCTCTTCCAAGTGTCATCCCTCCTGTTTCGTGGTCTGCAGTTACAATAATTAGGGTCTCGTTAGGATATTTTCTTGCAAAGCTAACAGCAACATTTACTGCCTCTGCAAAGTCCAGCGTCTCTAAAATGTTGGTTTTAGCATCATTATCGTGACCTGCCCAATCTATTTTACCCCCCTCTGCAACTAAAAAGAACCCTTTTACACCATAGAGGTGATCAATTGCAGCAGCTACAACGTGTTTAAGTGAAAGGTCTGTATCTGCTTTGTCAATTACATATGGAAGCGGTCCCTCTTTACCTGCCTCCTGAAAGAGTGCCATCTTTTTAGCCCCCTTTTTTGAGACATACTCTCTGAGCCCTCTGGCAACTGTGTATCCTCCCTCTTCAAGAATCTCATAGATGCTTTTCTTGTCTTTATTCTCACCCGTTGGTTGGGCAAAACCGCCTCCGCCAAAGAAGTCAAAACCGCTGGCAGGAATCTGAACAGCTATATCGTAATAGCTGTTCCTATTGGTGCTGTTTGCATAAAATGCAGCCGGAGTTGCGTGATCTATAGTTACATTTGATACAATTCCTACAGGTATACCGCTCTCTTTTATCTTGAATGATATACTTGTTAGTTTGTTATTCTGCGGGTCAACTCCCAGCATACCATTATTGGTTTTAAAACCTGTAGATAGTGCTGTTCCTGCAGCAGAGGAGCAGGTTATAAATGAGTTTGCAGAGTATGTGGTTGACATTCCCATTACTGGAAATTTTGTAAACGAGAGAGCTTCATTGGATATCTCCCCCTTTTGTGTGGAAAGATAGGCCTCAGCCATTGATACTTGTGACAATCCCATTCCGTCTCCAATAAAGAGAAATACAAATTTTG
>JAUYTH010000283.1 GCA_030695165.1 Bacteroidales bacterium | reverse complement strand
GAATTGAATAGATTGGGGAAGGAGTTTAAAATTGCATCTGCCGTCTGGTTATACTCCAGAAGAAAACCATCGTGCCCGAAGAGTGATTTTATCTCCCTAAAAGATGCATTCGGGATATTAGCTGCCATAAAGCGCTGCTCTTCAATAGGGAAGAGTACATCGCTGTCGATTCCTACAACCAGAGTATGGGCCTCGATTTTGGAAAGAGCCTTTACAACGCCGCCTCTTTTACGTCCGATATTGTGACTATCAATGGATCTGGTCAAGGTGAAATAGGAGTAGGCATCAAAACGGGCCGAAAGTTTTTCACCTTGATACTGCTGGTAACTGCCTGCCCTTTTTGCGAAGAGAAAATCTTCATCCGGCTCTTTTTGGGATATTCCATACCCTTCGTAGGAGCGATAGGAGAGCAGAGCTATTGAGCGGGCTGTCTCAAGCCCTTTCTTGCCCCCGCGACTATCTCGTTGCTCTGCAAATGTAGGGTCGGTAAACAGTGCAACTCTTTGTGATTCATTGAATGCCGTACCCCAGGGCGAGACCCGTGCATTACAGGCAATAAGAACCAGCTTATCAACAATATGGGGGTAGGTTACTGCCCACTCCAGAGCCTGAAAACCACCTATTGAACCTCCTGTTATAAGATCTATCTGCTCTATGCCGAGTGCCTCCCTTAAGATATTATGGGCTTTAACAGTATCTCTTATAGTTATTTGTGGGAAGCGCAGCAGGTACTCTTTTCCATCTTTGCCTACCGATGTGGGGCCGGTAGTGCCGTAGCAAGAGCCAAGAACATTTGCGCAGATTATATAGAACTTCTCTGTATCAAACAGTTTTCCTGGACCTGTAAGCCCATCCCACCACTCCTCAGGGTTGGAGTTGGCGGTAAGTGCGTGGCAGATCCATATAACTCTTTTATCGGGAGAGTAGTTTGCCGTATGGTGATAGCAAATCTCAAGGGAGTCGATAACCTCTGTGCTCTCCGTCTCAAATTTTCCGGAATATCTGAAAATCTCTCTCTTCATCTTCTCTCCTCCTAAATAGTTGTAAATGCCTTTTCCAGATCTCTCTTTATATCCTCAATGTACTCTATGCCAAGGGATACTCTAAGGGAGTTCTCTCCGATTCCTGCAATTTGCAGCTCCTGTGGTGTCATCTGAGAGTGGGTAGTTGATGCCGAATGGCTGATAAGGGTTTTATTGTCTCCTACATTGGTGAGGTGGCTTATGAGAGCCAACCGGCTAACAAATTGAGAGGCCTGCTCTTTGCTCCCCTTTATCGCAAAGGAGAGTACACCTCCAAACCCGTTTGTAAGGTACCTTTTAGCTCTTTCGTGATTTGGGTTATCAACCAGCCCGGGGTAGTTTACAGACTCTACTTTCGGGTGAGCTGCAAGCCATTTTGCCAGCTCAAGAGCGTTATCTACAACTCTATCAACTCTTAATGAGAGTGTCTCTACTCCTGTAAGGATGAGAAATGCATTGAACGGACTTAAACAACACCCCCAGTCGCGAAGCCCCTCAGTTCTGGCTCTCACTGCGAAGGCAATGTTACCGGTTGCAGATCCCTCTCCGAAACTCTCCCAAAAGCTAATCCCGTGATAGGATTCAGATGGGTTTGTAAATTGAGGAAACCTGCCGTTGTCCCAACGGAATTTTCCGCTATCCACAACAATTCCTGCCAGCGAGTTGCCGTGGCCGCCTATCCACTTTGTGGCAGAGTGGGTTACAATTGCTGCTCCCAACTCGATAGGGCGGCATAGATATCCCCCTGCTCCGAATGTGTTATCTACTATAATTGGAACGCCGTGTTTTTTACTGATCTTCTCAAACTCTTTAAAATCTGGGATATAAAAGTTTGAGTTACTTATTGTTTCAAAATAGATTGCCTTTGTTCTGCTATCTATTAGCGCTTCAAAGGCAGCAGGGTCGTTAATGGGTGCAAAACGGCACTCAATGCCAACTCTTGCAAAGCTTATTTTAAATTGGTTGTAGGTGCCGCCGTAGAGAGAAGAGGAGCTGATTATATTATCTCCTTCACCTGCAATATTTTGAATGGCAAGGAATTGGGCTGCCTGACCCGAAGATGTTGCAACAGCCGCGGCACCCCCCTCAAGGGCTGCGATTCTCTGCTCCAGAACATCGGTGGTTGGGTTTGAGAGCCTTGTGTAGATATTTCCAAACTCTTTTAGGGCGAATAGGTTAGCTGCCTGAATTGCACTGTCGAAATGAAATGCAGATGTCTGTGCGATTGGGGTTGCGCACGGCCCGTTTGATGTTACATTGCGGCCTGCGTGTACCTGTAGGGTATCAAAATGTTTTGTCGTCATTTTAGATGATGATTAATGGAGTTGATAATTTTTTTGATCTTTTTCCGGTGAATGCCCGGATCGGATTTATGGGCTTACACCCAATGGACCTTCGAAAGGCCCGGAAAACTATCTATGCATCTGCCGATGCATTCGCATCATCATCTGTTTGGATATGAGCATTATACAAGTCGTTCCAGCAGCGAAAATCGCTTTGCTGGTCACTCTTTGTATGTTTGTGTTTAAACTCATATGCTCATTTAGGAGTTGCAAAGGTATAAATTGAAAATTAATGAGCAAATTTATTGAAAGAAAAATCTGTGGATATGAATGGGGTGTAATCTATTTATAAGTAAATTCGCTATAATTACAACCTTAAACATTTTGATATGAAACACAATCTAAAAACTATATTCCGGATACTGCCTGCGATAACTCTTCTCTCATTAATTACTATAACTCACCTCCCGGGAGTGCAGGCTCAAAATCCAAAAGTGAAAGATCTCCTTCCCGAGTGGAGTTTTACCAAGGGTATCGAAGGCCCGGCAATAGATGCTGCAGGCAATCTATACGCTGCTAATTTTGAAAAACAGGGTACTATCGGAGTTGTAAACCTGCAAGATGGGGCCGGTGTGTCAGATGGTTCCGTAGTGGCATCTCTATATGTGACTCTTCCGGAGGGCTCTGTGGGAAACGGCATCCGCTTTGACAAAAAGGGGTTTATGTACATTGCAGATTATACAGGGCATAATATTTTAAAGGTTGACCCCTCAGATAGATCCATCTCTTTTTTTGCCCACAACCCTCAAATGAATCAGCCGAACGATATAGCCATCTGCCCGAAAACAGAGAATCTCTATGCCAGCGACCCTAACTGGAAGGAGTCTACCGGTAAACTCTGGCTAATTAACCGCAAGGGTGAGGTTATTCTGCTTGAAGAGAATATGGGCACAACTAATGGAATTGAGGTTAGCCCCGACGGGAAACGGCTCTATGTGAACGAATCTGTGCAGAGAAAAATTTGGGTGTATGATATTAAAAGAGATGGTACGGTAGAAAACAAAAGACTATTTACATCATTTACAGATTTCGGTATGGATGGGATGCGTTGCGACTCTTCAGGGAATCTCTATGTGACCCGTCACGGCAAAGGGACCCTGCTTATAATCTCTCCTCGTGCCGTAGCGCTACAGGAGATATCTCTTAAGGGTAAACTTTGCTCTAATGTGGTTCTCTCTCTAGACGAAAAGAGGGCATACATTACTATGGCAGACCGGGGCTGTTTTGAAGTAGTTGAATTTTAAGGGGTTTTATGAAAAAAAAATCAACTGCAAAAATCATTAAAGAGGAGACGGTAAAACCAGTAATTATCTGCAAGAATTGCGAGACCTCTTTTCAAGGCCATTATTGTCCAAATTGTGGCCAATCTGTAAAGGATCTGGACATACCTTTTAAGGTGCTCATATTTGACATAATGGCAAATATGTGGGCATTTGATACCCGGGTATTTAAAACACTTAAATCGCTACTATTCAAACCGGGAGATATGGCATTGGACTATGTAGCAGGTCGCAGGGCTCGTTATATGCCACCTTTTAGACTCTATATTTTTATAAGTTTTATATTTTTTCTGTTACTAAACATATCTGTAACCAAAAGTGTAAACAGAGACTGGGATCTTCTCTCTGTTCGGGAGAGGAGTGATACAGTTAAAGATATGAGAAACAGCGTTATCTCCATCACAAAAGATAGTGACTC
>JAUYTH010000281.1 GCA_030695165.1 Bacteroidales bacterium | reverse complement strand
TATCCCATCAACCGGAGCGATAGCACGAACAATGGCAAATATCAACAATGGCGGAAAGACCCCTGTTGCCGGTATAATTCACGCTGCGGTACTCTTGTTGATATTTCTATTCCTGATGCCTTATGCTGTTTACATACCCCTATCTACTCTGGCTGCAATTCTTATAATTGTAGCGTACAATATGAGTGAGTGGAGAACATTCCGTTATCTGCTAAAGGGGCACAGAGCAGATGTGGCAGTCTTACTAATTACATTTTTCCTGACTGTTGTTATTGATTTAACAGTTGCGATAGAGTTTGGAGTCATACTTGCTATTATTCTGTTTGTTAAGAGAATATCGGAGACTTCTTCTATCAAAGTAATTGATAATAGTTCAGTTGCAGGGAGCGAAGATGAAGAGGCTCCCAATGATATTGATATGATTGCCATTCCTAAAGGGGTTGAGATATTTGAAATTGATGGGCCGTTTTTCTTTGGGCTGGCCAGTAAGCTTGATGAAATTGACAGCTCTTCTTACCAAAACATCAAGGTGAGAATAATACGTATGAGGAAGGTGCCTTTTATTGACTCTACCGGCCTGAATAACCTGAGAAACCTATGGAAAAGATCCAGAAAGGAGAAGATACATATAATACTTTCCGGCGTTAACGATCAGGTATTTGATTCTCTCTTAAAATCAGGATTCATAAATGAGATTGGCAGAGAGTATGTCTTCCCCCACATAACGATGGCTTTGGAGAAAGCCTCTGAGATTGTAAGAAGAGAAGAGCGTTCACCAAAAAGGTTTTATTAGAGTATAAATTGATGATAGAGAGAGTTATTTCATTACCGCCAAAAACCAAAGGAGTTTTTCTAATTTTGGTGGCTAATATTTTTTTCGCGTTTAATATGCCAGTCTCCAGAGAGCTGACTCCGGATTGGATCGACCCGTTCGGCCTCTCTCTTTTAAGAATTTCATTTGCCTTCTTCGCTTTCTTTACTCTTTCATTAATTTTAAAAACAGCAGTAAAATTTACATTAAAAGAGCATTCTATTCTCATAATCAGTGGTATTTTAGGGACAACCACAAATCAACTCTCTTTTTTGGTAGGACTATCAAAGAGCTCTCCGGTAGATGCTTCGCTGATAATAACTGTTACTCCTATAGTTACAATGATATTTGCGGCTCTTATAATAAAGGAGCCTATTACTTTAAAAAAACTCACGGGTGTTATTATAGGGATGGGTGGAGCAACTCTTATTCTTTATGTCTCATATAGTGGCCTTTTTGTCCAGAGCGGGACTATTGAGGGTAATCTTGCTGTTCTGATAAGCTGTTTTGTCTATGGACTCTATCTTGTATTGATAAGGCCCTTAATGATAAAATACCCTCCCATAGAGGTGATGAAATGGACATTCTTTTATGGTATGCTGGCCTCGTTGCCTTTTACATGGAGATATGTAGCTTTGTTGCCCGGCGCAGGTAAAACTCAGTATCTGCAACTAGGTTACGCGCTTTTTTTCGGAACATTCACAGCATATCTTTTAGTGGCTTTTGCTTTAAAGCTCTTAAGGCCTACAACTGTGAGTATGTTTAACTATATTCAGCCCCTTCTAGCTTCGCTTATTGCTGTTGCAATAGGACAAGACACACTTAACTGGACAAAACCTGTATCTGCACTGCTAATTTTTACAGGGGTATATCTGGTGATAACCTCTAAGTCTAAAGAGGATTTAGAAAAGGCTGCGGAACTGAAAAAACAATCTCTTTCCGGAGTGACTAGCGAATAGTTATTGATACAGGCAAACTCTCGTTTTGAAGACGATCAAGTGCTGTAATAACAATTTTGCATCTTTTTAACTTCCCTGTACTATATTGAGGTGTATTAACAATGTCTGCAAGTTTTTCGGGATTGGTCACATCTATCTTCTCATTTATGCCGAAGATATAAACAGCATAAAAAAAAGGTTTGTTCATTACATCACTCTCCTGCTCTGTCTCCCAGGTGACCAATCCTCTTTTGTGCTTAACCATCTTTACCGGCTTTGGCGGGATTGTGTCAATATTACGGTAGTGAGGCATCAATGAAGGATATCTCTGATAGTCATATTTTAAACTATCTGCAAGTGCCCTGTTATTTGCAAGGCCAAGGCCACTCCACCATATGTTTCCCTGAATTTTATTATTATCCCTTACCAGTCTCATCTTACGGTGAAGCTGGTTAACAATATCCCCGTTTTTGTTTTTGATCTCCAGTTGATTCCAGATACTTTGTCCAATATATAGGTTCACTCCCCAATTATTCTGCGACCACCACTCAATAAGAGGGAGGTAATCTGCTCTTGAATGTCCTATTTCCCAGTAGAGTTGCGGAGCATTATAATCTATCCAACCCTTTTTTGTCCATTCTAAAACATCTGCAAAGAGATCGTCATAGTTGGTTTGAAGAGCATTGGAATGAGATCCGGAAGAGTCTACACCTATATTTCTCCAAACACCAAAAGGGCTAATTCCAAACTTTACCCAAGGCTTAATACTTTTTATGGTTTTACTCAGCTCCTCAACTAATAAGTTTACATTGTTTCTCCTCCAGTTATCCTTGTCAAAAATGCCAAATCCATCCTTTTCGTGATTAAGGATAAATGTCTTTTCATCCGGGAAGTTCTGGTATTTGACTCTGTAGGGATAGAAGTAGTCGTCAAAATGCACAGCATCAAGATCGTATCTTGATACAAAATCCGAAATCACCTTTTTTGTATGCTCTCTTGAAAGTGGATTTCCGGGGTCAAAATAGATCTGATCTCCGT
>JAUYTH010000257.1 GCA_030695165.1 Bacteroidales bacterium | reverse complement strand
CAAAATATTGCTGAGCATAGAGAGAGCTGGAAATTAAAACCAGAATTGTCAACAGCGATAATCTATTCATATAATAATTTTTTAAAAGGATATTAAGCATCTATCAATCACAAATATACAAAAATTTATCCGTTTGATTGTGCTATACCTGGCAAGATTATCTCTCTTTCAATTAACTTTGCAGTATGGCAACGGTATTACAAGCACAAAAACTTACAAAAACATACGGCACAAAGGTCCTTTTTGAAAACCTGGATCTTAATATTAACGAAGGTGAAAAGGTCGCTCTTATTGCTCCCAACGGTACGGGTAAGAGCTCACTTCTTAAGATAATAGCAGGTGCAGATACTCCGGATTTGAATGATAATGGCGAGAGTGGCACAGTCCAAATCTTCAGCTCGGGTGGAGTGGCTTTTCTTGATCAGGAACCGATTTTTGACAACGAAAAAACACTCTTTGAGGAGGTCTTTTCCGGCGGCGGTGAGATAACCCGTATAACGGCTCAATATGAGAAGGCACTAAAAGGGTCCGACCACTCAGCTCTGGAGAGGGCAATAAATGAGATGGATCGTGTAAAGGGATGGCAGTTTGAGTTGAAAATCAAGCAGATTCTTACATCTCTTAAAATTGAAAGTCTAGAATTAAAGATGGGGCAACTATCCGGAGGTCAAAAGAAAAGGGTAGCCCTTGCAAAGATGATAATTCAGGATGCGGGGTTTATAATTATGGACGAACCCACCAACCATCTCGATCTTGAGATTATTGAATTTCTGGAAGATTACCTTAAAAGAAGCAGGGTGACTCTGCTTATGGTTACTCACGACAGGTACTTCCTGGACAGGGTTTGTAATAAAATCATCGAACTTGAAAGTGGTAAACTCTATACATACGAAGGTAACTACACCTATTTTTTAAAGAAGAGGGAGGAGAGAATAGAGAATTTCAATACCGAAACAGAGAGGGCCAGAAATCTTTTTCATACCGAACTCGAATGGATGAGAAGAATGCCCCAGGCAAGAACTACAAAGGCAAAATACAGAATTAATGCCTTTTATGACCTCAAAGAGAGGGCCGGACAGAGGTTAAACAACGATAATATTAGAATCAACACAGCCTCTTCCAGGCTGGGTACCAAGATTATTAACTGTAAAAATGTCTCACACAACTTTGGCTCTGTAGTAACAATAGACGAGTTCACCTATAACTTTACCCGGGGCGAAAAGATTGGTATAGTGGGCATAAACGGGGTAGGTAAATCTACATTTCTGGATGTCATAACAGGAGCTATTCCTGCAACAAAAGGTGAAACAGAGTGGGGAGAGACCGTTGTATTCGGCTATTACAGACAGACCGGCCTTGAATTTAGGGCAGAAGATAAAGTTATTGATATAGTGAGAGAGATTGCCGAGACAGTTACAATGAGTGATGGCAGCAATATCTCTGTAAGTCAATTTCTTACAAGATTTCTATTCCCCCACTCAATGCACAATATGAAGGTAGAGAAGTTGAGCGGAGGGGAGAGAAGACGGCTCTATTTAGTTACCGTACTTATGAAAAATCCCAATTTTCTCATACTGGATGAGCCCACAAACGATCTGGACTTAATGAGTATAAATGTTCTTGAGGAGTATCTTGAAACTTTTAACGGATGTGTAATAATTGTATCCCACGACAGATATTTTCTAGATAAAATTGCCGGTCATCTTTTTGTTTTTGAAGGGAACGGTGTAATTAAAGACTTTGTGGGCAAGTACAGCGAGTACCGGGAGTATATGAAAGATAGAGAGCGAATTGCAACTAAGGAGTCAAAAACCGGGCAGAGTGTAGAAAACAGAGAGCCCTCAGATATTAAGAGCGGGTCAAATCAAAAGAGTGGGTCAAATCAAAAGAGAAAACTCTCCTTTAAAGAGCAGCAGGAGCTCAACACTCTGGAGAGAGAGATTGGGGAGCTGGAAAAAGAGAAGAGCAGCCTTGAGGCTGCCCTTAACTCCGGTACACTATCTTCCGATGAGCTCACACGGGCTTCTGTAAAATTCTCCGAACTACTCTCGCTAATTGACTCTAAAAGTGAGAGGTGGATGGAGCTCTCAGATATATAAACCCTGTGTCAGGGTTCAATTAACGGGTCAGTTTTTTATATTTAAATCTCTTTGGAGTGATATCTCCAAGCCTTCTCTTCTTGTTCTCCTCATACTCTGTGTAGCTTCCTTCAAAGAAGTAGACCTTTGAGTCTCCTTCAAATGCAAGAATATGTGTCGCAATCCTGTCCAGAAACCATCTGTCGTGAGATATGATAACCGCACACCCTGCAAAATTTTCCAGGCCCTCCTCCAGAGCTCTGATTGTATTTACGTCAACATCATTGGTCGGCTCATCCAAAAGCAGTACGTTGGCCTCCTCCTTTAGTGTGAGTGCTAAGTGAAGTCTGTTTCTCTCTCCTCCTGACAGAATTCCGCAAAGCTTCTCCTGGTCTGCCCCGGAGAAGTTAAACCTTGATACATATGCTCTGGCGTTCATCTCTCTGTTCCCAAGTTTTACAAATTCAGAATTTTGAGAAATGGACTCATAGACAGTAATGTCCGGATTAATATGCTTATGCTGCTGGTCTACATAGGCAGTTTTAACGCTCTCCCCTACGGTAAAGAGACCATCATCACACTTTTCAATGCCCATTATAAGTCTGAAAAGTGTTGTCTTACCTGCACCGTTAGGGCCAATTACTCCTACAATACCTGCCGGGGGAAGTTTAAAGTTGAGATCTTCAAAAAGCACTCTCTCTCCATAGGCTTTTGTTACTCCCACTGCCTCAACAACCTTATCTCCCAGCCTCGGTCCGTTCGGAATAAACATCTCCAGCCTCTCCTCTTTTGCTCTTCCATCCTCATTAAGGAGTTTCTCGTATGCTCCCAGACGGGCTTTGGACTTTGCGTGGCGTGCCTTGGGCGACATTCTAACCCACTCCAGCTCTCTCTCCAGAGTCTTGCGCCTTTTGCTCTCCTGTTTCTCCTCCTGAGCAAGACGGGTAGACTTCTGATCCAGCCACGATGTGTAGTTACCCTTCCAAGGGATACCCTCTCCCCTGTCCAGCTCCAGAATCCATCCTGCAACGTTATCAAGGAAGTAACGGTCGTGTGTTACTGCAATAACTGTACCTTTATATTGCTGAAGGTGAGCTTCCAGCCACTGAATACTCTCTGTATCCAGGTGGTTGGTGGGCTCGTCGAGAAGCAGTACATCGGGCTCTTTCAGCAGTAATCTGCAAAGAGCAATCCGGCGCCTCTCTCCTCCGCTGAGGTGCTTTACAAGAGCATCAGGATCGGGACACTGAAGGGCGTCCATCGCCTTCTCCAGTTTTGAGTCTATATCCCATCCGTTGAGGTGTTCAATTTTATCTGTAAGTTCACCTTGAATCTCAATCAAACGACTCATTTCGTCGTCATCCATCGGCTCCATAAACTTTGCGTTTACCTCTTCGTACTGTTTAAGCAGATCTACCACCTCGTGAGCACCCTCCTTTACAATCTCAATTACAGTCTTAGTGTCGTCCAGCTGAGGTTCCTGCTCTAGAAACCCAACAGAGTAACCCGGAGCCCATACAACATCTCCCTGGTAAGATTTTTCCACTCCTGCAATTATTTTCAGGAGTGTACTTTTACCGGAGCCGTTTAACCCGATAATCCCAATCTTGGCGCCGTAAAAGAAAGATAGGTAGATATCTTTAAGAATTGCTTTATTGTTGTTCGGCAGTATCTTACCTACGCCGTTCATTGAAAAAATTATCTTTTCGTCCGCCATCTTAATATTTAGTTTGCGGCAAAGATAATATCATATTATCTCTTTCCCAATTTAAGCAGAAGAGTATCCACAAATCTCAGGGAGATGAGCGAGTCTCTTTTGAATTTTATCTGCTCCACCTGTGCCATAAAGAGCTCTTTGTTAGATTTTTTTATAGGATCTGCAGGAGGTGCCTCCATCTTTAACGGATTGATAGGCGTTCCGTTTTTCCAGACCCGAAAATCAAGATGTGGTCCGGTAGAGAGCCCTGTACTACCGACATAACCTATAACCTCTCCCTGGCTCACCCTTTTTCCTACCGAGAGCCCTCTGGCATAGCTCTGCAGGTGTAGATATGCTGTTGTATAGGTTGAGTTATGCCTGATTTTAACGGTATTCCCGCCGCCGCCCAGATAGCCTCTCTGTATTACGACACCATCTCCTATGCTCATTACCGGAGTTCCTCTTGGTGCCGCGTAGTCCACACCTGTGTGTGGTCTCACAACTCTTGTTACAGGATGGCGTCTAGAGTAGGAGAAGCCAGAAGATACCCTGGTAAAACTAAGAGGTGCCTTTAGAAATGCCTTCCTTAGGTTTTCACCGCCGATGTTCCAGTATTGTGGTGTCTCATCCTGTACAAACCTGTAGGCATCATACATCTTTGAGGCGTGGGAGAAAAAGGCGGCGTGAACAGTTCCAATATCATAATAGTTCTCCCCTGCATAAAGCTCTTCATATATTGCAGTGAAGTAGTCCCCTTTTTGAAGTCCAAAAAAGTCTATAGACCAGGCATATATATCTGAAAGTCTAAGAGCAAGAACAGGATTTAAACCGGCACTCTGAAGATCCTGCCACAGGGATGTGTTTATGGTTACCTGTGCTATTTTAAGTTTTCTGGAAATCTCCCTCTGAGAGACTCTCACAAAAAGGGAGTCGTGAATTCCAAATGTAACAAACGATGTTTTTGTATCCTCATAGACCAGGTAGGCAAGCTTAGGCTCCACATCTTTTGTATAAAAGGCTTTGTAGCTGTTCCCCACTTTAATTTTCTTAAGATCAAATACTCCTCTGGATCCCTGGGTAAGTGAATAGGTGTCCGAGTTGGATGCCCCAAGTTTTGTCATAAGGGTTGTGAAGAACTCCCCCCGTTTTATCTGCCCCTCTTTTGACTCAAATTCATCCATAGGAAATCCAAATTCATAGATGCGCTCTTGTGTTGATGGCTTTTGTAAAATGTTCTCATTTTTCTCTCTGTTTGAGGTGCAGGAGAGTATGGTAGAAATTGCAAGAATTGTAATGGCTCTAAGCATATCCATAGATTTTTATACCCCGAAGATATGCATTATTCCATATTTGTTGATAAGATTGTGGAAAAAATTGTAATAAAATGTAAAAAAGTGGAAAACTTTCTTTAAATTTGCATAGGTTAAAAAGAGAAGAAAAAAGTCTTTATGGTAAAGTTTATTGGAGAATACGTAGCAAAAATTGATGATAAAGGGAGAGTTGTCTTTCCTTCGTCACTCAAATCTATGCTGGACTCCGAAAGCGACCAGAAGTTTGTCATCAAAAAAGATCTCTATTTCAACTGTCTTGAGATGTACTCATATACCGAATGGATAAGGCAATCTGAGGAGGTTAAGTCTCGTCTCAATTTTTTCAAAAAAGAACACGCTCTCTTCTGGAGAGAGTATATGAGAGATCGCGCACTGGTAGAACCGGACGAAAAACTCGGCCGGATATCCATTCCAAAAAGGCTCCTTGAAAATATAGGGGTCACTAAAGAGATTCTTTTTGCCGGGAACGATCACAAGATCGAGATCTGGGCAAAAGAGCACTACGGTGAGGATAAACTCCCCGGCAGCGATTATTCAGACCTGGCAGAGAAATTATTAGGATAAAGAGTCGGTTATGGAAAGCTACCACACACCAGTACTACTTGAAGAGAGTGTATCAGCCTTGGCGTTGACCCCGGGGGGAGTTTATGCAGATGTCACCTTCGGAGGAGGTGGACACACCCGGGAAATTCTAAGCAGGATGGACAGTAGCTCCAGGCTCTTTGCGATGGATAAAGATTCAGACTCCCTGGCCAATGCCCCGGATGATAAAAGACTAACCTTGATACACAACAATTTTCGATTCCTTAATAACTATATACAATATCACGGAGTTCAAAAATTGGATGGCATACTGGCAGACCTTGGAGTCTCCTCCCATCAGTTTGACACAGAGAGCAGGGGCTTCTCTTTCAGATTTGACTCTCCTCTTGATATGAGGATGAACACCCTGGCCAAACATACGGCAGCACATATATTAAACAACTACAGCGAACAGGATATCTCCTTGATTATGTACAAATACGGAGAGGTAGACAAGAGTCGCAAAGTGGCGCAACTTATCTGCACCGAGAGAGAGAAATCTGAGATAAAAACCACATCCGATCTTAACAGAGTATTGTCTGTGGTTCTTCCAAAATTTTCCGAGCACAAGTATCTGGCAAAGATATATCAGGCACTTCGAATTGAGGTAAATGCAGAAATGAGGGCGCTTGAGCTTTTCCTGGAGGGGACAAAAGAGGCTCTCAAACCGGGTGGGCGTTTGGTAGTAATTACATATCACTCGCTGGAGGACAGAATGGTAAAGAACTTTTTTCGCTCCGGAAATACTGCAGGAATCATTGAAAAAGATCTTTATGGCCACTTTGAAACACCATTTACAATAATCACAAGGAAACCGATTGTTCCGGATGAAGAGGAGATTGCCTCAAATACCCGGGCCAGGAGCGCAAAGCTTAGAATAGCGATGAAAAACTGAAAACAACAAATTGAAACTTAGACTATGGCAAAGAAGAACTGGATGAACGAGATTTTAGGGGGACAGATACTGCTTCACAGCGGGATTCTGCAACAGGCTCGTTATGTTCTGTTCATATTTGTGTTAGTGATTATCTATATCAGCATCAACTTCGGAATGGAGCGGAGTCTCCTGGTAGAGAGAAAAAATCAAAGAGAGTTACGCCATCTTAAAAGCGACTACACCAGTAAAGCTTCCAGGCTTCAGTATCAGAGTAAAAGAGTTGAGGTAGAGAAGAGGCTCCTAAATCTTGGCTCAACCATCAAAGCACCGGTGAATCCACCTAAACGAGTAATAGTAGGAGATTAGGGTATGAACGGATTCATTAAAAGAGTATATTTTGTATATGTAATCCTGATTATCATTACGGTTATGATAATCTGGAAAATTATCTTTCTTCAATATTTCGCCAATATTAAAATCACAGATTCAGACATCTCTTTCCGTCAGGAGGAGATAGAGGCCAACAGAGGCAGTATTCTGGCCAGGGATGGAAGGCCACTCTCCACATCTGTTCCCTATTTTCAAATGAGGATGGATTGTATTGTTCCAGAGGAGAGTGTTTTCAACACGGGAGTAGATGCTCTTTCGCTAGCACTTTCCGGCTTTTTTAAAGACAAAAGTTCATCTGAATACAAAAAAGAGCTGGTAACAGCACGAAGAGAGAGGAAGAGGTATAAAACAATCGGCAATAGACTGGTTGATTATACAGAGATGTTGCAGATAAGGGAGTTCCCGATATTTTCTCTTGGAGCAAACAGAGGAGGCATTATTGCCGAGCAGAGAAATAAACGAAACAATCCTTACGGAAGGCTTGCATATAGGACGATTGGGTTCATCAATAGTCAGGGAGTGGGTGTTGGAATAGAGGGAAGTTACGACTTCTATCTGAAAGGTAAACCCGGAAGACAGACAGTACAGAGAATGCTGGGAGGAGAGTGGGTTCCTGTTTCCAGCGAGGAGATCTTGCTGCCCAGTGACGGATCTGATATTCTCACAACGATTGATATAGATATCCAGGAGGCGACAGAGAGCGCACTAAGAGAGCAACTCTCCTTGTCAGACGTATTTGAGGGGGCTACTGCAATTGTAATGGAGGTTAAAACAGGAGCCATAAGAGCTATTGCAAATATGAAAAAAGATATAGGCGGAGAGTTTGACGAATCCTACAACTATGCAATCGGCCACGCGACTGAACCGGGATCTACATTTAAGCTGGCGACCCTGGTTGCACTTATTGAAGATGGATATGTCACTCTTGACACTCCTGTTGATGCAGGAGACGGAAGATGGACCTACAGCACATACACTTACTCCGATGCCGGAAATGTAGGGTATGGTATGATAAACGTTCAAAAGGCATTTGAAAAATCTTCAAATGTCTCTTTTGCAAAGCTTGCAGTGGAGTATTATGCCAACAACGAGAAGAAGTATATAGATCGTATTATGAATATGAAGCTCAACGAGAAGTTCGGGCTGGATATTATGGGTGAGGCGAGGGCTGTTATCTATACACCCGGGGACAATATGTGGTCTAAGTTGACAATTCCTTCAATGTCTATTGGTTATGCATCACTCTTAACCCCACTTCACACCCTAACATTCTATAATGCAATTGCAAATAACGGAAAGATGATGAAGCCATATTTTGTGGAAAACCTTCAGAAGACCGGGGTTATTTTACAAAAATTTGGTCCGCAGGAGGTTAGCGGTGCAATATGCTCAAAAAAGACAATTGAACAGGTTAAGATTGCACTAAGAGGTGTAGTTGAACACGGCACCGGGAAAAGCATAAATGATAAGAGATATACAATCTCCGGAAAGACAGGAACTGCACGAATCGCTTTTGACGGGAAATATATTGACTCTCAGGGAAACAGAAAGCATCAGGCCTCCTTTGCCGGGTTCTTTCCGTCGGAAAATCCGAAATACTCTGCAATCGTTGTGATTTACACCAATAAGACCAAAGAGAATTTTTACGGAGGTTCGTGGGCTGCGCCAATATTCAAACAGATAGCAGATAAAATATACTCCACAAGTCCTCAGTGGAATGACCCTATTGGTCCAAATCCCGAAATTGAGAAAGACAGTGTCTATATTCTTGCAGGAAACGGAAAGGCAATTAAGGATGCTCTCTCCCGCCTTACTCTGCCAAAAGGGGTAATGGTTGCATCAGGAGAGTGGCTTACACGCGACACCATAGGATACAATTTAAAGGAGTACGAGGTAATTACAGACTCTATCCCCGATGTCTCACATATGGGACTTAAGGATGCTCTCTATTTACTTGAAAATCTTGGATACAGGGTAAAATTCAGCGGCAGAGGCAGAATAGTAGCTCAATCCCCTGCAGCGGGAAGCTCGCTGTCAAAAAACGGATTAATTGAACTTATTCTTTCAGATGAAAATATTAATAAATAGGTTAATAGCAGATCTAAAAATATCTGCAGTTTACGGTGACACTAACAAGGAGGTCACCGGCGTAACCTTTGACTCAAGAGAGGTTACATCCGGGTCCCTATTTGTTGCGCTCAAAGGTACAAGCTCCGATGGTCATAAGTTCATCAAGAGCGCCATCCTCTTAGGTGCATCTGCTATTGTTTGCGAAGATGTAACAGAGATCTCTCCCGATATAACAACTATTGTAGTGGAGAACAGCCATATTGCTCTAGGGCAGATAGCTTCCTCTCTTTTTGATTATCCTTCTCAAAAACTGAAGCTCGTAGGAATTACCGGAACAAACGGAAAGACCACAACTGTAACTCTGCTCCATAGAGTCTTTACATCAATGGGTTATAAGTGCGGGCTCATTTCAACAATCGCCAATTACGTTGGAGATAGAAGAGATGAGGCGACCCATACAACCCCTGACCCTTTAAAACTAAACTCACTTATGGCAGAGATGTCAGAGGTGGGATGTGAGTTCTGTTTTATGGAGGTGAGTTCTCACTCACTTGACCAACATAGAGTTGCAGGGCTTAAATTCTGTGGGGCAATCTTTTCAAATATTACCCACGACCATCTGGATTATCATAAAACTTTCATTGAATATATTCGGGTTAAGAAGAGTCTCTTTGACAACCTCTCTTCGGAGGCATTTGCCCTAACCAATCTGGACGATAAAAACGGGATGGTGATGGTTCAGAACTGCAAAGCCAAAGTTTACACCTACTCCTGTCTCTCACCTGCCGGGTTTAACTGCAGGATAGTTGAAAAGGGACTGGACGGAATGTTGATAAAAATTGACAACCGCGAACTGTGGACAAAATTCATAGGGGCTCACAACGCATACAATATTCTTGCAGTCTACTCTGCAGCTATACTTCTCGGAGCAGACAAAGATGAGCTTCTTGTATCGATCAGCTCCCTGGAGTCGGTTTCGGGACGACTCGAGTATATAAAAGGTGGAGAAGATATTACAGCAGTTGTTGACTACGCTCATACACCCGATGCTCTCGAAAATGTTCTTCGAACTCTTAAAGATTGTGCACAGCAGAGGGAGATAATAACAGTTTTCGGTTGCGGAGGAGACAGAGATAAAACCAAAAGGCCGGAGATGGCTGCCGTCTCTGTAAAATATTCTCACAAAGTGGTTGTTACCTCAGATAATCCCCGTTATGAAAATCCCGAAGATATCATAAATGATATCCGGCAGGGATTTGAAAAATCCCAGCTTAGTGCTGTACTTTTTATTACAGACAGACGGGAGGCTATAAGGACAGCAATTGCTCTGGCAAAGTCGGGGTCAATTATACTGGTTGCCGGAAAAGGTCACGAGACCTATCAGGATATAAAGGGTGTAAAACACCATTTCGACGATAAAGAGATACTGTCAGAAATTTTTAACCCCTAATAGAGTATGTTGTACAATCTATACGAATATCTGAAGGATTATGTGGACTTCCCCGGTCTGGGACTCTTCCGCTACATTTCGTTCCGTGCATTTTCTGCAATAATGCTCTCTCTTCTTATTGCTCTTTTTGTAGGCAAGATTATAATACGCAGACTCGCAAAAAAACAGATTGGTGAGGAGATAAGAGATCTTGGTCTGGAGGGGCAACTTTCAAAAAAGGGAACACCCACTATGGGCGGAATTATTATTCTTGTCGCAACACTTGTTCCCGCACTGCTTCTTGGAGATCTCACCAACGTATATGTTCAACTGCTCATTGTGACCACCCTGTGGCTTGGAATTATTGGATTTGCAGATGATTACATCAAGGTATTTAAAAAGAACAAAGATGGGTTGCACGGTCGTTTCAAGATCTACGGACAGGTAGGGCTGGGATTGATAATAGGAGTAACACTTTATCTGAGTGACCAGGCTGTGATAAGGGTTCCCGCTTCATCGGCAGAAGAGGATGTTCATACAGAAGTTGTAACACAGCAGGGGTTCTCTCCAAGACTCACCTATTTTAAAGATGAGAAGAGTACAAAAACCTCTATCCCATTTGTTAAGGATAATGAGTTTGATTATGCGTGGCTATCGCCATTCGACGGAGAGAGCGGCAGAATAGCTGGGTGGATCATCTACATTCTGGCAATAATATTCATAGTGACTGCTGTGTCCAATGGAACAAATCTCACAGATGGAATGGATGGGCTTGCAACCGGAGTATCTGCAATTGTCGGTACCACATTGGCAATTCTTGCATATCTCTCCGGTAATATAATTTATGCAGATTATCTCAATATTATGTATCTGCCAAATACCGGTGAGATTGTGGTAGTTATGGCAGCTTTCATAGGTGCATTGATTGGATTTTTATGGTACAACTCCTACCCTGCCCAGGTGTTTATGGGAGATACCGGCAGCCTGGCAATAGGAGGAATAATTGCAGTTGCAGCAATTATGATACGAAAAGAGCTGCTCATTCCAATCCTTTGCGGAATCTTCTTAGTAGAGAGTCTATCGGTTATAATCCAAAGACTCTACTTCAAATATACCCGTATAAGATTTGGCAAAGGGGTGAGGGTCTTTAGAATGTCCCCTCTTCACCACCATTTTCAGAAAGAGGGTATAGAGGCAATAATCGACACCCCAAAAAGGGCACTTCCGGAGGCCAAGATCGTGATCCGGTTCTGGATTATTGCAATTTTCCTGGCAGTATTGACAATAATAACATTAAAGATAAGATAGTATGTCTAGATTAGTTATTCTCGGTGGAGGAGAGAGCGGCACAGGCGCAGCGGTGCTTGGCAAAGTAAAAGGATACGATGTTTTCCTTTCCGATAGCAATATGATTAACAATGATGCTAAGGAGATGCTATCCAAATATGAGATCCCTTTTGAAGAGGGTGGACATATAAGAGAGAATATTCTCAATGCCGACGTTGTGGTTAAAAGTCCCGGTATTCCCGACACTGTACCAATACTGGTAGAGATTATCACAAAAGGTATTCCGGTAATATCCGAAATTGAATTTGCAGGCAGATATGACAGTTCAAAGAAGATCTGCGTAACCGGAAGTAACGGGAAAACAACCACCGCCTCGATTATCTATTTCCTCCTAAAAAATGCTGGTCTTAAGGTTGGACTTGCCGGCAATATTGGACAAAGCTATGCATATCAGGTAGCTACCTGTACAAATGATTTCTACGTACTGGAGCTTAGCAGTTTTCAGCTGGAGGGGATGTATGATTTTAAGGCAGATATTGCAGTTCTTCTAAATATTACACCGGACCATCTGGATCGCTATAATAACGAAATGGAGGGGTACATCCGGGCAAAATTCAGAATTACCCAGAATATGTCAAAAGAGGATTGCTTTATATTTTGTGCAGATGACGAGATAAGCATATCACACCTGAATAACATTGTTTTACACGCAAAACAGCTCCCTTTCAGTCAGAAAATAGAGGTGAAGGAGGGGGCATATGTCCGTGAAGATAAGATGTATGTTCACTATGCCGACCAGGATTACCAGATGTTTCTTAATGAA
>JAUYTH010000253.1 GCA_030695165.1 Bacteroidales bacterium | reverse complement strand
ATGAGGGTAAGTAGAGTGGAAGGCAAGATCTGCAAGAAGCTCCACTGCTTTTGAGATATCCTCGCGCAATACGGTAGCGTGAATTACTGTCTCCTCTTTGGTGGTGTATGCATTGAGCTCCCCACCCAGGCTCTCGAGATAGTTATTGATCCGTCTGGCTCCGCGAATTGTGGTCCCTTTAAAGAGCATATGCTCTGTAAGATGAGCAATTCCGTTAATTGATGGCTCTTCATCTCTTGTACCAACTTTTATAGTAAGTGCACAGTAAGCTACAGGGGATGAGATCCGGCGAAAAACAAAACCAATACCGGAACTGAGTTGGGTTATATTGATGCTCATCTGTTAAAACTGATATGGGGCTGTAATCTTTCTAATATCCTCGGCAGAGAAGCCTGCAGGAGATCTTTTTGATATCTTTTGCCTTCTAAAAAAAAGGAGCTCGTGGGAATCGGTCGTAATAATCATTTTGTAACAGTAGGACCCTGTAGTTCCACCTTTTGGAATTACTACAATAGCTACAGCAGTTTTATCGCTGTTATTGGAAACGGCCTCCTCGATATCAAAAGCAGATACCAGCTTTGCATCTCCGTTGAAAAGTGAGGTGAACTCACCATCTGCAATTTCATAACCAAGTTGATCTTTTGAGAAGAGAACAGCCTTACCCTTTAACATTGAGACCCTGTCTGAGTATATTAAACTCCCTTTAAAGGCCAATAAAACATTCTCCTGAATTCTATATATATGATCCTGAATAATATCTATATAAGCAGGTATCAGAAAGAGGTTACCCCCGTCAAGATCTTCGCTCTGCTGTATGGGCAGATTGATTATGTTATGACTACTATAGAGCCCTCTCTTAATCTCTGCTCCGCCCTTGATAAGGGTCAGATACTCAATTTTGGGCTCCAGGTCTTTTTTGTACATCCCGTCTACCCTCATCAGGAAAAAGTAGTTTGTATCCTGTTTTATTCGTTCATACTCGGCTACATCACAAAACTCAAACGGGGAGATTCTCCAGCTTTTGTTTACTGCATCCCTGAGAATAAGATCTGCAAGGGAGGTAGATGGGATAACAACTTTTGTGGTTTTTTTACCATAGTTGTTAAATGTATTGCGGGTCTGGTTAATAGGATTCTGGCAAAAGCTCCCTGTAAAAATCAAAAGAGAGGCTGCTAATATTATAAAATGTCTCATATCTCGCATCTTTATCAGATGCAAAATTAGATAAAAATTTGTACTTTTGCCCGGTATGGAAAGATTTATTGTTTCTGCCAGAAAATACCGTCCCGATAGCTTCGAAAGCCTTATCGGACAAGAAAATATTGCGACAACCCTAAAGAATTCGATAACCCGCAAACAACTTGCACACGCCTATCTTTTTTGCGGTCCGAGGGGGGTTGGAAAGACCTCTACTGCCAGAATCTTTGCAAAGACCATAAACTGCCTCGACCCGGGGGAGAGTATGGATCCTTGCGGAAAGTGTGAGTCCTGTCTCTCTTTTGCCGAAGGCCGCTCCTACTCGATTCACGAGCTTGATGCCGCTTCAAACAACTCTGTAGACGACATAAGACAGTTAAACGAACTTGTACGAATACCTCCGCAGATAGGTAAGTACAGTGTATATATTATAGATGAGGTACATATGCTCTCTTCATCTGCCTTTAACGCTTTTCTTAAGACCCTTGAGGAGCCGCCGGCACACGCAATTTTCATACTTGCCACAACCGAGAAGCATAAGATATTGCCTACGATTCTCTCCAGGTGTCAAACCTATGACTTCAACAGGATATCTGTAGAGGATATCGTAAAAAACCTTAAGGATATTGCCATTAAAGAGGGTGTAGAGATAGAACTTGAGGCTCTTCACGTCATAGCTCAAAAGGCAGACGGAGCGATGAGAGATGCTCTTACAATATTTGACCAGGCTGTAGCTTTCTGCGGTAGGACAATTTCATACGATAAAGTGATCTCCTCTCTCAATGTTCTGGATTACGACTACTACATCAGGCTCACAAATTTTTTCCTCGAGGGAAAACACAGTGAAGCTCTTTTAATCTTTGACGAGATCCTATCTAAGGGGTTCAACTCACTTCATTTTATAGGCGGCCTGAGTGTCCACTTCCGTGATCTTTTAATTTGCAAGGATAAGAGCACAATTCAGCTACTGGAGCTTGCCCCATCATTTATCCAAAAATATAGAGAGCAATCTGAATCCTGCTCTATTGCCTTCCTCTACGATGCCCTTGGTATTACATCTGCCTGCGAGGCAGGGTATAAAAGCAGCGGGCACCAGAGGCTTCATATAGAGATTGCCCTTATTCGTCTCTGCCGTATCAACTCACCTGCCTGGGTGGGCGATAGTGCTGAATCAAAAATAGTAGAGCCTGCAAAGAGAGCTGGTGAGGAGCCGGCCAAGAAAATTGACATAGAACCAACCAAGACTGTTTCAGTTCAACCCGAAGTACAGGCTGTACAAGAGAGCTCCGAAGAACCTGCAGCTCCCGCAAAAGAGAAGTCACTTGCAGAGCAGGCCCCCTCTCCAAAAGAGGGCAGTGCTGTCTCTATCTCAATAAAAGATCTTATCAAGAGTGCCGGGAACAGCACCAAAGCTGCATCTGCAGTTAGAAAAGGTGAGGTTGGTACAGATGTTTTAGATGTCGAAAAACTTAGTGATGTTTGGAAAAAGATGGCAGAATCTGAGAGTCAAATGCCAAGATTATCAACTGCAATTAACCAGACAAAACCAATATTCCGAGAGGATAACACAATTATCTTTCCTGTTAAAAATGACCTTCAAAAAAACTGGATAGAGCAGAACTGTAAAGCACGGCTATTGGAGTTTTTAAAGGTAAATCTCAACAACAGGGAGTTAAAACTGGATCTTGAGGTAACTGCAGATGATGACCCCCAAGAGAAAAAGATGTATATGCCCGAAGAGAAGGCAAAGTTTTTGATGGATAGTTACCCGGAGGTAAAAGAGATGCAAAATGATCTCAAGTTGGAATTAAAGTAGAATTATGCGTTTACATTGCAGTAATCTGGTAAAGAAGTACGGAGCACGTACTGTTGTAAAAAATGTCTCCATCGAGGTGGAGCAGGGGGAGATTGTGGGCCTGCTGGGGCCAAACGGTGCCGGCAAGACGACCACCTTCTATATGATAACGGGGCTTATTAAACCTAATGCCGGGAGAATTTTCCTTGACAACGAAGAGATTACCGATCTTCCTATGTACAAACGAGCGCAGATGGGTCTTGGCTACCTTGCCCAGGAGGCATCAGTTTTCCGCAAGATGAGTGTAGAGGATAACATTATGGCCGTTATGGAGTTCTCACCTCTTACCAAGAGCCAGAGAGAGGAGAGGCTGGAGCTGCTTATGGATGAGTTTGGCCTGCATAAGGTTAGAAAAAACCTTGGTGTTCAGCTATCCGGTGGAGAGAGAAGACGATGCGAAATAGCTCGTGCCCTTGCAATAGACCCAAAATTTATCCTTCTGGATGAGCCGTTTGCAGGTGTGGATCCAATTGCTGTAGAGGATATTCAGCATATCATAGCCAAACTTAAGACAAAAAACATCGGAATAATTATAACCGACCATAATGTTCACGAAACTCTTGCTATTACAGACAGGGCATATCTTCTCTACGAAGGGAGTATTCTTGAGAGTGGCTCTGCAGAGACTCTTGCAAACAACCCAGAGGTGAGGAGGAAATATCTTGGTCAGAATTTTGAACTTAGAAAAGCTGTACTAAAGGATAGAAAAAGCAATGCCGACACCGGAGCTTCACCTGTAGCCCCTTTAACAGGGAGCTCTTTAAGCGGTGAATCCGATGCCGACATGATTAGCTATGGCAACAAAGCTAACGATCTGGAGAGAGGGACTTAGTTGTTAACCGGAGCCTCTGCTTTTCTCTCAATTCTCATAATCTTAACCTCTGCCTCTTTCCCTTTAATCATCATTGGACCGGCACCAGGTTTGGCTCCTCTCTGCATAGCTCCTCTTTGCATAGCCACTCCTTGAGGAGCACCTTTTCTACCCATCATCGGGCGTTTTGCGTGTGCACCTCTCTTATCAAACATAAGCCTCTGCTCATCTGTTAGAAGTGAACGAATCTTTGCAGTGTTGGCAGCTTTTGCTTTCATCATCTTATTTTGTAAAGATGTGATCTCGTCAATTTTTGAGTTTATCGCCTTCATATCCGGCTTATCTATCTGCTGCAGAGTTTTAAACTGAGCTTTTTTCTCGCCGAGTTGGTTCTGTACCTGTACCATCTCCTTCTCAAGCTCAAATCTTAAAGCTTTGATGGATTCTCTCTGCTCCTGTGTGAACTTTGGCTCAAGATTTGCTGGGTTCGCCCCCATAAATCCCCTGTTTTGCCCCTGATGGTTTTGTGCAGTAAGTGAAAGTACTGAAATAACCATAATTAGTGTAATGTAAACCTTTTTCATCTCCTGTTTATTTAATTTGTTTGTCTGAGAGTAAGACTAACAATAGACGAAAAGGTTTAATAAATCGGGAAAGTATTTATAACTTTGCGCAACTATTTTGATTATATTCAACAAATAAACTATAAATATGGCAGAAAAATTATTTTCTGAGTTTTTGCCTGTTTCCACTCAACAATGGGAAGAGGTTATAAACAAAGACCTAAAGGGAGCCGATTACGAAAAGAGGCTCATCTGGAAAACAATGGAGGGTATATCAGTTCGTCCCTACTATCGCAGCGAAGATCTTGAACAGCTAAACCATCTGCAAAGTACCCCTGCCTCCTTCCCTTTTGTTAGGGGGACTAAGGATACCAATCACTGGATGGTTCGTCAGGGTTACTGCGCCTGGGAGAGCTTTACAAAGGCCAATGAACAGGCGGTTGATGCCCTAAAGAAAGGGGTAGATTCAGTCGCTTTTTGCATTGACGGCAAAAGGGGAATCACTCAGGAGAAGATGGCTATCCTGTTAAAGGGTATAGATCTCTCTAAAACAGAGGTTAACTTTGAGGGGTGCTCGTGTGCCACACCCGAGATTATCTCCTCGTTTCTAAAAGTAGCCTACACAAACGGAGTAAACAACAGTGCAGTAAGGGGTTCATTCGATTTTGACCCGCTAAAAACACTTACCACTACAGGGAATTTCTGCTGTGCAGATTATATAAACACGCAAAAAAGTTGTTTAAACTTAGTTAAGGATTACCCCGGTATTCGTGTGGTTGGGGTTGAGGGGTATGCATTCAACGATGCCGGATCAACCATTGTTCAGGAGCTGGGTTTTGCCCTCTCTATGGGAAGCGAGTATATGAATATGTTAATGGAGATGGGATTCTCTGCAGATGAAGCTGCAGCCAGAATCAAATTTACATTTGCCATAAGTCCAAACTACTTTATGGAGATTGCCAAATTCCGTGCAGCCAGAATGCTTTGGGCAAATATCACCAGAGAGTACGGAGCAATAAAGGAGTCTTCACAAAAAATCAATATCCACGCAGTTACAAGTCAGTGGAATATGACAGTTTACGACCCACACGTAAATCTTCTCCGCGGAACTACCGAGGCGATGAGTGCCGCTCTTGGTGGGGTAGACTCGCTGGAGGTTCTCCCGTTTGACTATACATTCCGTGAACCGGCTGAATTCAGCAACAGGATAGCAAAAAACACACAGATAATTCTTAAGGAGGAGGCCTATTTTGACAAAATTGTAGATGCCGGAGCCGGTTCATACTATATTGAGAGCCTGACTGCATCAATTGCAGATAGCGCCTGGAGTCTGTTTAAATCTTGCGAAGAGCGGGGTGGATACATCAACTCCCTCAAAGAGGGTTATATCCAGTCTGAGATCAAGAGCACATCTTCAAAAAGAGATCTCAATATTGCAACCAGAAGAGAGATTCTTCTCGGGACAAACCAGTATCCTAATTTTGGTGAGTGTGCAGACAAAGAGGTCACTCTCGATGTTGTTACCCGCGGAGCCAACTGGGACAAGAGCGTAACTCCCATTATTGATCCTATTGAGAAATACAGGGGTGCTCAGGCATTTGAGGCTCTCCGGTTTGCCACCAACACCAGCGGCAAAACACCTAAAGCCTTTATGCTCACATTTGGCAATCTCGCTTTTTGCCGCGCCAGAGCACAATTTGCATCCAATTTCTTTGCCGTTGCAGGGTTTGAGGTTGTAGATAACACCCGATTCAATACAGTTGAAGAGGGGGTTAAAGCTGCACTCGAAGCTAAGGCAGATATTATTGTTGCCTGCTCTTCGGACGAGGAGTATGCAACTGCTGTAGTGGAGATTAAAAATCTCACCAAAGATAGAGCAATCATTGTTGTTGCCGGAGAGCCGGCCTGCAAAGAGGAGCTTATGGCTGCAGGTGTAACCAACTTTATAAGTGTTAAAAGCAATGTACTTGATACTTTGAAGAAATATCAATCTCTGCTGGGTATTAAATAGATAAAAAAGAGTAATATGCGACCAAAATTTACAGATATAAAATATAATGGGGAGAGTGCTCCAAAAGCAGCAGAATCTACCTTTATGACCCCGGAGTTGATTGGCATTAAAGGGAGTTACAGTGCCGCAGACCTTGAGGGTCTTGAGCATCTCAACTATGCAGCAGGAATACCGCCGTTTCTTCGGGGGCCATACAGTACAATGTATGTTATGAACCCGTGGACAGTAAGGCAATATGCCGGTTTCTCCACAGCAGAGGAGTCAAACGCATTCTATCGCCGTAACCTGGCAGCAGGGCAAAAGGGGCTATCGGTTGCCTTTGACCTTGCAACACACCGCGGATACGATGCAGACCACCCACGGGTTGTGGGTGATGTTGGTAAAGCGGGAGTAAGCATCTGCAGTGTAGAGGATATGAAGGTTCTTTTTAACCAGATACCTCTTAACAAGATGTCTGTCTCTATGACAATGAATGGTGCCGTACTTCCAATTCTTGCCTTCTACATTGTTGCAGGGCTTGAGCAGGGTGCGAAACTGGACGAGCTCTCAGGTACAATCCAGAACGACATCCTTAAGGAGTTTATGGTAAGAAATACCTACATCTACCCGCCGGATTTCTCAATGAGAATCATCGGGGATATCTTCTCTTTCACATCCGGCCATATGCCTAAGTTTAACTCTATCTCAATTTCGGGATACCATATGCAGGAGGCGGGTGCTACCTGCGATATTGAGATGGCATACACACTTGCAGATGGTCTCGAGTATCTGCGTACCGGTATCGCGGCAGGTATGGATGTAGACCAGTTTGCTCCACGCCTCTCTTTCTTCTGGGCAATCGGGATGAATCACTTTATGGAGATTGCCAAGATGCGTGCTGCCAGGATGATCTGGGCCAAACTTGTAAAACAGTTCAACCCTAAGAATCCTAAATCTATGTCTCTGAGAACTCACTCCCAAACATCGGGATGGTCCCTTACAGAGCAAGATCCTTACAACAATGTGGCAAGAACCTGTGTTGAGGCTATGGCTGCAACACTCGGCCACACACAATCTCTTCACACAAATGCGCTTGACGAGGCGATTGCGCTGCCGACAGATTTCTCTGCGCGTATTGCAAGAAATACACAGATATATATCCAGGAGGAGACTCAAATAACAAAATCACTGGACCCTTGGGCAGGATCATACTTTGTTGAGAAGCTCACTGCAGAGATTGCAGAGAGAGCCTGGGGCCATATTGAGGAGGTAGAGAAGCTGGGCGGTATGGCAAAAGCCATCGAGACCGGAATTCCTAAACTTCGTATCGAGGAGGCTGCTGCCCGCAAACAGGCAAGAATTGACTCACATCTGGATACAATTGTGGGTCTTAACAAATACCGTCTGGAGAAGGAAGATCCTTTAGAGATTCTGGATGTAGATAATACAAAGGTTCGTGAATCACAAATCGAAAGGCTTAAAGAGCTTCGCGCAAACCGTGACGAGGCCAAGGTTAAAGCTGCTCTGGCTGCAATTACAAAAGCTGCAGCAGAAAAGAGTGGTAACTTACTGGAGCTTGCTATTGAGGCGGCAAAGGTGAGAGCAACCCTTGGAGAGATATCGGATGCCTGCGAGGCTGTTGCCGGAAGATACAAAGCAATAATTCGAATGAATACAGGTGTTTACTCAAGTGAGGTTAAGAATGATGCCGAATTTGACAAAGCGAAAAAACTGGTTGCAGAGTTTGCACTAAAAGAGGGACGCCAACCTCGGGTAATGAT
>JAUYTH010000252.1 GCA_030695165.1 Bacteroidales bacterium | reverse complement strand
GAACAGCTATAATCTATATCATACCATCCAGCAAAAGGGTAAGATGAACGGAAGTCTTTCTGCCAACTGGTATGCTACTGTTAAAAGACCAATGCCAAATAATAGGAAGGAGAGCTCTCCAAAAAAACAAAATAATCGTATTATGACTCACAACTCACTAATAGACAAAATTATTGACCTGGCAATTGAGGAGGATGTTGCTTCGGGAGATATTACAACAAACTCAATAATCCTTGAGAAAACAAAGGCCACAGCAGTTTTTAAGATGAAGGCAGATGGTGTTGTCAGCGGAATTAGCATCATAAAGAGAGTTTTTGAGCACCTTGATAAGAACGTGATATGGAGACCATTTGTGAAAGATGGCGACAGCGTTAATAAAGAGGATGTTATAGTTGAGATTGAGGGTAGCTACCGCTGTCTTTTAACCTCGGAGAGAATCGCACTAAACATTCTGCAACGGATGTCCGGTATTGCAACTCTCACTGCTCAGTTTGTAAAGGAGATTGAGGGGACAGATGCAAAGATTCTTGATACCCGCAAAACTGCTCCGGGATTAAGGGTTCTGGATAAAATGGCTGTTGCGGCAGGCGGCGGAAAAAATCACCGTATGGGGCTGTACGATATGGTTCTAATCAAGGATAACCATATCAAGATTGCAGGAGGGATTAAAAATGCGGTTTCCCAGGTTCGTGAAAATATCAATATGGGTATGAAAATTGAAGTAGAAACATCTAACCTGGATGAGGTGACGGAGGCTGTGGAGTGTGGAGCAGATATTATTATGCTCGACAATATGGATAATGAGACTATGAAGAGGGCAATAGAGATCATTGCAGGGAGGGCAGAGAGTGAGGCTTCGGGAAATATGACCCTCGGCCGGGTGAAAGAGGTGGCTATGCTTGGTGTAAATTATATAAGCGTAGGGGCTCTCACTCACTCAATAAGTGCTCTTGACATAAGTATGAACGTAACCGTTATACCGGATAATTAGAAGAAAGATTGCAGCAAAGATGGAAAGAGAAAAAATAATATCGGAGATAGCCAGGATAAAAAAGGAGAAGGATGTAATAATCCTTGCCCATTTTTACACCGACCCCGAGGTTCAGGATCTGGCAGATTATATTGGTGATTCTCTCGGGTTATCGCAGATGGCAGCCAATACAAGTGCAAAAATAATTCTGTTTTGCGGAGTGAAGTTTATGGCCGAAACCGCTTCGATTATCGCTCCCGGCAAAAAAGTGCTCCTGCCCGACCCCACTTCCGGGTGCTCATTGGCAGAGAGTATAAAAAGCTCAGATGTGATTGCCTGGAAAAAAAAGAACCCCAAAGGGGTAGTTGTCTCATATGTAAACACTACTGCAGAGGTTAAGGCATACACAGATATTTGTTGCACATCGGCAAATGCTATAGATGTTATAAACAGCATTCCGGATGGCAAGAAGATATTCTTCATTCCGGACAAGAACCTTGCCTCCTACGTCAAGATAATGACAGGAAAAGATATAGAGATCTGGGGTGGAGATTGTTGCGTGCACGAATACTACGACACAAAACTAGTGCTGGAAGAGGTAGAAAGGTACCCGGACGCCGAGCTTCTTATACACCCGGAGTGCAACTGCTCTCACGACCCCGTAATCTACAAAAAACCAAACTCATACATTCTATCTACAACCGGAATGATTAAAAGAGTCGGAGTGTCATCTGCAAAAAGATTTCTGGTGGTGACCGAGCCGGGTGTAATCCATCGTATGAAAAAGCTATACCCCGACAAGGAGTTTATCCCCTGCGACGAATACAACGAGTGTATGCAGATGCGCAAGATAACCATCGAAAAGATGCTTACCTCACTTCAGCAGGAGATTCACGAAGTAAAAGTACCCGAAGATATCCGCCTGCGTGCCTACCCATCCATTGATAAAATGCTAACCTTACCCCTATAAAAAAGGGTAACCTCACGGCCACCCTTTTCACAACCCAATTTAATTAATTCTATGAAGTCTTTTTCAGAGTGATTGTCCAAGTTTTGGTGCCGTTTGTGGCTGTTGCTGTGTTGTCTACAGTGCCGTCGCCATAATCAACTGAAATATATTTTCCATCTGCAAATGTAGTTTTTGCTATACCCTTTACAATTTCGCTTGCAGATACTTTGAATATGAGCGGAGTAGTTGCCTCTACAGTTCTTGTTCTGCTCTCATTCTTCTCATTTGTGATGGTCGTAGTTCCATATGTCTCGATTGTATCGTCATCTTTTGTTGTAGCAACCCCACCTTTAATAAGTCTGTTTAGAGACGATACCCTTTTTGTAAATTTAGTACCATCGGGAATGGTTACTTTGAAATCTTCCGTAATAACTGCCTGCTGAGTGTTGGCATCGATATCGCGGGTAATTGTGCGCCCAACCCATCCGTTAAATAGATATCCATCTTCAACAAAATTTAGGTATTTCACCTTTTGCTCGCTTCCGGTTTTGCCATTATTTACAATATAGGCAGCAAGCTGGCCTTTTCTAAGTTTACCATCGGGGCCGGTGTTGCCGGCAGCTCCAAAATCTACAAGGAATATCCTCACCCCGGAAGAGTCTCTTATGGTAATTGTTACAGTTCCTGTAAGATATTTTTCTCCCCAAATGGCTTTAGTTGCCGGATATGAGGCATTCATTTTCAGAATCTCTGCAAGAATAGCATCGGTAGACGCACTTGTTACTTCAATGAAAGAGTCCTGTTTTAACATTTCGTCTTTATTCTCGGAAACCAACTCCTCTTTTGTACAAGATGACAAAATGAGAAGCGTAAAAGCTGCAACAGAAAAGATGAATTTTTTCATAACTTGATCTATTTAAATTAATTTGTAAAATTCTAAGGCCTTATTAGCGATTCTTATCCCGAACCTATAATTTTAAGAAGAGAAAACCTGTATAAAGTTAAATTTAAAAAATTATTTTTTTAACTTTCCCTGCAGATTCTCTTCAAATAATAAACAATTAGTGCCGATGCAGCATCCCAAAGATGAGTATATCCTCTCCCTCATTGGAGATGAGAAGACAAAAGAGAGAGGCCTCTCTCTGCTGATCGACAAATATAAAGAGAGAATATACTGGCACATAAGGAGGCTGGTGGTGAGTCACGAAGATGCTCAGGATGTAATGCAGGAGACATTTTTTAATGCTTGCCGATATATAGACAGATTTGAAAGTGAGAGCCGTCTTTACACCTGGTTATACAGAATTGCCACCAACGAGTGTATTAGAGTGTTCCGGAAGAACAAAATAATATTTACACCCTACGACTCTATTAAAGGTGAACTTATAAACAAACTATATTATGAAACTGCCGATGAGAGTGATAAGATTCTGTTAAAATTTCAGGAGGCAATTTTGCACCTCCCAAAAAAACAGAGGCTTGTATTCAATCTCAGGTATTATGACGAAATGAGTTACGAAGATATTTCAAAGGTCTTGAACATCAGTACCTCATCTTCAAAAACAAATTACCACTACGCTAGTGAAAAGGTAAAAAATTATATGTTAAAATTATAGGTAATGAA
>JAUYTH010000251.1 GCA_030695165.1 Bacteroidales bacterium | reverse complement strand
ACAGAGATTTATCTTTTTGCTGCTCCCAGGCAAACATAAGATGATATACAGCTGTTGCAGATGTAGTTAGGTATTGCAGATAGTCTGTTGCATCGTGCCACCCTCCCCTTACATCTATCTTTTCGCCACTTCTTGTAGGGTGGTCAACTATAAAACCATCGTCCTGGTGGCACAACACTCCGGTATATGGATTATCTCCACACCTCTGCTGCCTCATATAGACAAGCATAAAATCTGCAAGACCCTCATAGGAATCTGCAGCAATCTTAAAATTGGGAGACTTAACACCATTGGAGATAATATAATAGCCCCCCTCTCGCTTTACTGAAGAGAAGTCAAAACGAAATGCGCTCTTCATCCCCCACTCAGATGCTTTAGACCTTTTTCCGACGCCTTTAAAAACCTCTCTCTCTGTTAAAGCATCGTATAGAGTAAAATCCGGAGAAGATTCCTCCTTTAGAGAGATGTAAACTGCCACTTTAATATCTTTTGGAAGATATCCTGCCTGATTTATTCGTATCCAGGTTGTGGAGTCATTTGCCGATAGTGTAAATGAAAGCAGTATCAGCGAAAGTAAAAGTGTAATTTTTCTCATAGTTAATTGGGTTTTTCCAGGTAAGAGACAATGGTAAAAGGTGCTGTTTCGTAACTTAATAACGCGTGCAAAAGGCTATCTTTTAGAATTTCCCTGTATCGGTACTCTTTTCCGTCAATAATAACACGGTTAGAGATGAGTCTCACTCCGTGGCTGTAATCTACATAGGTATTTATATGAACATTTGTAACCGGTTGAATGGGTTTTCCGTCCGGTTTGTGCCAACCGTATATTGTAACGTGTTTTGTTCTGGCGGGGTCGGTTAGTTTAGAAGAGATAACAATATCCTTCTTTGTCCCGGCCACAAATACTCCGGGCTTTTTACCTGCGGCCTTAATCTGAGCCTGTATAATTTTTGAGTGGTCGTAGAGAATGTCGGGAGTTTCGTTTCTGTTGCCTCTCGGGATAAAGTTAAATGGCTCCAGCTTTAATTTGGAACTAGAATAGATTATATCCACCACTTTTGGTGTAGGAAGAGAGGCATCAAGTGAATTTGCAACTCTCTGTGCTGTAAGAGGTCCCATTGGTATAATAAAGTAATCTTTTTCGTCTCCTACAGAGAGATAGTCCACAGAGACAAAGATTACTACCCTCCTCTTTTTACCGGAAGCGTCTCTCTGATTTGTAGTAACCGGAACAAAGTCGGTTATAAACCGGGGCATATTCCTTCCAATGAGCTCCTCTGCAATAAGAGTCTCCCTCTGTTCAAAGGAGAGAGTTCTCATCTTCTCGTAAAAAACAGAACCGCCTCCTGCCATCTGTGAAAAGAGAGGGCAGAAGGCGATTATTGCTAAAACTGAACAGATGAACCTATAGATCATCTTATTGAAAAATTAAAAAATTACTTCTTGGGAGCCTCTTGAACTATCTCCTTTGCAGGATAACCAAGTTTATCAAGCGCTTTTGCAAGTGTCTCCTTGGTTGTCTTATCTGAACTGAACAGAAACCATATTGTCTGACTTTCCAGATCTATCTTCATATCTTTCACACCCTTTTCAAAAGGAAGTTTGGCTTCGAGTTTTTTCTGGCAACTAGGGCAATCTACAGCAATAGAGAAAAGAACCTCAGCATCAGTTTTTGCTTTATTTGTCTGAGAGTTGGCACTGACTGCAGCAAGCAGCAGAACAGAGATAATTGCAACTGTTATTAAATGAATCGTTTTCATAATAGTATGTTGTGTAAAAATAGTTAAAAATTTTATTATTCTGATATTATTTTAAAATTGTGTATCTGAGTCCGGCATATACTTTTATCCCCATTAGAGGTCCCCAGATTACGGTTGAGTTGAAGCCTGTACTATAGGGGGTTTCTGCATTTATGATAGCGTGTTTCTGCTTGTAGTTTGAGAGGTTCTCACCTCCTACATAGATATCCATACCTCTGATTTTTTTGGTAATCTGTGCATAAAACATCATATAGACCGGTGAATATCCACCTTGCTCATAAAAAGAGGGCAATCTTGAGGGACCATTAAGCTGGGCGGTAACATCAAAGGTCCATTTGTTCATTCTTGTAGCATACTGCACATTGAAGACTCCTTTATATCTGCTTGTAAGCGGTTTCTCTACCAAACCCTGCCCTTTGAGAGTAACCATTGCGTCTGTATAGCGGAATGTAGTAAGGATGGAGAGTCTCTCTATAGGCTCTACATTAAGATCTACCTGATATGTATTGGTGAATGACCTGCCATCCAGATTGTAGACTGATATTCTTGAGAGATCGTACTCCTGGTCTACAATTA
>JAUYTH010000237.1 GCA_030695165.1 Bacteroidales bacterium | reverse complement strand
AAATTTCAAATGTTTATCAATATTATTTTTAATTTGATCTCGTTTGTTTAAACCAATATAAGTTGGTATAAATGCTCCATTTCTATCTTTACTCCCTATATGTAAAGGAAACTTTGGGTTTTTGAATTTGAGTTCAAACAACTTGTCCTTTATGTCCCAACTGTCATAACTTTTATCAATTAATAAAAATATATAGCATTGATATCCTGTTATTATTGGCTTAAATGTTATTGGAGCTGGTATTCTGTCAATCCCTTCCGGAGCTTTTACAGTGACATCAAAACTGTAGTTTAAAGCAATTTTATTTTCTGTTGGAGAATATTTTTTCAATCTACCTTTATCTAAAAAAGAAAATTTCGAAGGTAACCCAAGCATAGCTCGTGCAAATTTTTCGTCAAGACTGCCAGCTGTTTTTTTTAGTTTCATAAACTCTTCTTTTAGCCACCTCTTCTCCCATCGATAATTTTTTATGTAATCTCTTAAAAACGAAGGTTTATACTCTCCTTGTAAGCTTTTAGTTGATTCATTATCATCCGTATAATTAATTCCGGATTTAAGTCTTTTCCAGTAGTAGTTGATTACTCCAAAGACTATTTTTTTGTTAATATCATTATTATCATCATCTTTTAAAGTAAAACTTAAATACTCATTTAAAATCACGTCCTTATAGCAATAGGATATTTTTTTTATAAACACCAAATTCTCATTTTCATTTATTGATTCATTAGATTCTCCTTGCATATAATAAGATGATAAAGTATAACTTCCTGACCCCTTTGTTTTTCTGCAACCAAAGTTGTTTATTAGAAAAAATTCCATTAAAAGATCTTTCGTTATTACGAAAGCAAGGGAATCAGAATGTATATGCAAAATACATTCAGCATCGCCTTCTCCAAAAACAAGATTTTTGCTCTTATCCCCAAAGTAATTAGGATTATTCTTAATGACCCCCTTCTCTGTGGTTTGAGAAATTCTCATTTTATAATTAAGCGCTGAGGAATCAGAGTTTTTCACAAACCAATCCGGACTTCTCTCTTTAAGTTTTTTTAAACCACCACTCCTTTCTATGATAAACCTATCTAATGCCGGCTTAACTTCGCTAGCCCTTAAAGTGCTGTTTTTAAGGTCTGGTTGAAAATGGACAATAGGTGTATGCTGTTTTAGCTTAAAAATCAATTTTTTCATAATAACTATAATGGTTAGTACTACAAATGATTGTAACTAAAGGGTTCAACTTTAGGGTCAAAAAAATTAAACATTAAATCATATTTGTATAATATCATGTATAATATGATGATAAAAATACCAATAAGGATATATTTTAATCTTCTATTCATTTTTGGTCTCCATTTAATGATTTTATCATCTTGACAGTATATTATACCGTATAGGATGATAATCGTAGAAGTAAATACGACAAAAAGAAAAATAAATGGACTAAACCAGCTGGAATCATCACCTAAGATACTGCTATTTGTGAGGTTAATCACTATAGTAGGAATTGCAAATGAGGTTCCTAGAATTGTAAAAGTTTTCATCATATTACTTCGCTCTTCATCCCGCTCTAATTTCTTTAAAGAGAACAAATTTTGATACTCTTTCTCTAACTCTTTTGCCTGAACTTCTACTCTAAGATGATTAACAAGCATATCATACAGCTCAATACCTTGTTCTTGTGTAGATATTTCACGATGGAAATATTTATTAATGAATTCCAGATATTTTTGATAGTAATCATCTATTACTTTAGTGCATTTCCCCTCGATTTCAATATCATATGCATTATTTATCTCTTTAGAGGATTTTAGGATTAAAGACCTTTGAATCAATACTAATGAGACCAATTTAAAATAAATTGTTTTAAAATGGGTAAAGATACATGCAGCATTACTCTCTTTACTCAGAGAAGTTAAAGGAGCAGACATTAATACAAATGAGTAACGAGTGATTCCAAACAAAGTGTTATAGTTGATCCATCTGTCATATGTGTGATTTTCAATAAGCATTTTCTGCATTATTTCATTCTGACAAGTTTTGCCGGAACTATCTACGAATACATACTGATACCAGAAATCGTTATCAGAATACCCATATCCATCATGAGATTTATTAATGGACAGTGATTTGTGTTGAAGATGATTCCTAAAGACACCTCCTGCTTCATATCCGCCATTTACCCTAGAGCAAACGTCAGAAACAACAAACCCATACTTTTTTCTCTCATCAGCATATTTCATCTTTTTTTCAGGAAATTTCCTTCCAAGCTGATCTGCACCTAACCAGCTCATCAAAAACATTCTGTCGTCAAGAACAGGAGTAATTTGTATCTCTTCATTAATAAACTTAAACCTATCTTCTAATTCACTCTTTTTTTCAATATTGAGAAAATACTTTATGTGATTTGGAATAATACAACTTACGTTATTTACACCATTTTCATAACACATCCAGTCACTAACTATTTCTTTACCTTCAACACAAACTTTGATAGATTTAGGCAATACTCTGAATTTAGTTCCTTCGAGCTCGTTTTTAGCTTTTATATTGCTAGTATCCTCAAAGTCACTAAAATGAGTGTCTAGAAACGGAGGATATGTTCTTCTCCCGTATTGATTAATTAACAGTACATTATGAAGTAAATCCTTTTGATTCGCATCTTTATCCGGGTAGTACTCTAAGTGGAAAGAAAAAACGCCAACACCCTGGTTATAAAGATCAAGAGTTACCTTATCCACATTTAAAACAATACTAATTTCACAATATTTATCTTTTTTATTATTAACTTCTCTTTTTCGCTCTAAAGCTAATGGGGCAGGATCTTCTACCTCCATAACTTTTTTATTAATATTAATTGTATAGCTCATCTTACCCTTTTTTTCAAAAGAGAAAACTGATGAATTTTTATCCTCAAATAGAACCGGGTGTGTAAATTCGTGAAAATATCTTTTCTGATTATATGTCTCTAAATCATTTATTACCGGCTTATTCCAGTAAAATCTATTATCCACACTGCCTGAATTAGCATTAGTTTCTTCTTTCTTTTCTTTAATATTAAACTGATTAATAAACTCGTTAATTAGCTTCACGTTTTCTTTTTTGCCTATTGATTCATCTCCAAATTTGAATGGATACATGAATATGTGATAACTATATGGGTTCATATAAATATTCTTTAATATATTACTAATCAAATTTTTATCTACTATATATTTTGAAATCCCAAAAAACCCATTCTCGCCCCCTCCAGTATAAGCCCTTTTGTCACTTATTAATTTTTTATATTCACTAGCAAGCTTTGAGACCCCGGGACCATAGTAAGTTAACTCACTGTCTGTATGTATCAAAAGTCTTTCAAAAGGATAAAGTCTGTCAGTAATCGCAGAAAATTTTGTTGTTAAAGAAGATACGACAATAACACCCTTAACAATCTCCAGATTATTATCAATTGATTTTACGGCAAGTAATTCATCATCCTCAGTCACCCCCTGCGCCATTCTATCCCTCTGACGGATACTCTTAATCTCCTCCTCTGTTGCCTTAATAGATTTCATAGCAGGAATATATCCGGAATCATTTGCAGCAATAAGCTCCATATCTCTGGATAACTCCACGATTATTCCAATCTCTTTTTTAAGCAGATCAATTATTTGCAGCAGCGAAGATTGTTTTCCGATATTGTTATTATGATGATCTATCTCTATATAATTAGCAGACCGGGGGATATCCTCAGTCAACTCTATTCCAACAAAATAATCTGAATTGTTAAGAATATCCGAATATGAGCTGAGTTTAGCATCGCTCCAGCTTAGGTTATGGTCAATAAAGTCCAGATTATACTCAGAAAGAAGCCTGCAGATTTCCAGCATCTCCAAGTCATAACCACCAATTAGAAATTTCAATTGGGTCTTTTTCATAAGGGAAGTTTAGGTTAAAGGAGCTAAGAACAAAAAAAGTAGATCAGGAAACCAGATACTACCTGCTAAATACCAACAGGAGCGGAGAGGTTATATTTAAATTTACTAATAGTAGTGCGGATCTTAGGAATTTTATAAGCTTGAAATGCTTGTAAATCAACATATCAAATATAATAAATATTTGTAAAACAAAAATATTTATTATTTTTTATTACCCACTTCATCGGTAAGGTTTTTCCAAAGCCTAAGTTATTCTCCCACGGCTAACATCCAATTGAAGGCAGGTAACCAGAAAGTGCTACATAATTTTTGTATGTGAACATTCAAATTAATTTAAAGTCACATATTATCTAAATCTTTAATTTCCTCCCTACTTATTTCAACAAATTTAAATACCCCAAAGTCAACCCTGCGCACAAGAATCCCCTCTCACTCACAAAACCCTTACCCTGCTTAATAAATTGAGAATTTCGCATCAGAATCGTCAAACCCCCTCACATATTTACCCTAAAATCATATCCCCATTGTAAATATATTTATTACATTTGCTATTGCTTTATCTTCTCTGTGAATGTTTTAAAACTAAGATATATGAAAAAGGTAGTTTTTTTGACTTTTTGTGCCTGTGTTGCGGCTCTGTTGCTATCAGGATGTACTAAAGGCATCGACAACCTCTTCTCTTCGGATGGGGTTGAGATCTATCTGCTTAAAGCGTACAAGACTGTAGAAAATTCTCAAAAGATTGACGAGAAAAGTGTTGTTTTAAAGAGTACTCCTGTTGTAAGGTATGCAGATATTCTCTCCTATAACAGTCACGAGCACACTTATAAAGTGAGTGACAGGGCTTTGGATGCCATTAAAAATATCGACCACTCAGTTTCTGGAGTTGCATTTGCCGTAACAGCCAACGGAAGGGTTGTCTACACTGGCTACTTCTGGCCGATGTTCTCATCTGCATCCTGCAACTGGGTAACCATCGATCCAATTATTGCAGAGTATGCAAAAGAGCTTAAGGTAACCCTCGGTTACCCCGGCGACTGGGAGGGTGTAGAGGATAAAAGGAATGATGAGAGAATAATCTCAATACTCAGCCGAGATAAAAAACTCATCAAATAATCGGAGTTTTTTTAAACGCTTTCATAAAGGGACTGCACGACACGAGCAACATCAGTTGCTCTTGTCGTGCAGGCACAGTCAAAAGACAGCTTTTAAATTAGACGGGCAAAATAACTCGGGGCTCCCCCTTCTCCTTCACCGGAAAAAGCTTCTCAAACTCCTCCAGATGGGCATCTGCAGTGACAAAACCGGGGTCTTCGAAAAAGCGGCCGGTAATTCCGGCTAAGGAGCCCGGGTAGAGTTCCAGTGCCATAAATGGGTCGAAGTTTTGGTTGTCGTGTGTAGAGATCCTGTACTTTTGAGCGTTTTCGAATCCAAATCGGCTGTAGTATGCCGGGTCCCCATAGAGAATTATCCCCTTAAATCCCATTCCGGCCGCGCGTGCAATAGTTTGCCGCATAAGTTGCGACCCAACTCCCTTGCCGTGCAGAGATGGTTCTGCACATATCGGCCCCACACACAGCACCTCCCGGCTGGCGTCGCCATCTTCCGGGGCTACACTCTCCACCACCTTCGCTTTTGTGGTAATCACGTGCCCCACAATGCGCCCGTCCAGCAGTGCCACCAGGTCTAGCTTGGGGATATAGCTTGTGCTTTCCCTAAGCTGATGCAGTGCCAGATGCTCGTCGCAACCGGGTTTGTACAGGTTCCAGAATGCCTCACGGGTGAGGTTTTCTGTTTCAAAAAATTCGTTTCTATCTGTCTCTCTTATTGTTAAATTCATTGCTTTACTAATTTAATTGTTAATCTTTTTGGCTATAAAAAACACATACCCAAAGTACTCCTTGTACCTGTTGTACATATCAATCTCCTCCCTCATACACTCCACAAAGTTTACCGCCTCTTCGCTGTTCCCGTGCCTTTGCAGATACTCCCGGAACAGTGCAGATACCGGCTCGTAGTAGTTCTCTACCCAGCAGTTGTGTGGCAAAACAAAGTTGGCCACCGGAGTATATCCCGCCTCCTCTATCTGCCTTAACTTAAATGACGGGCTCTCCATTTGAGGAACATTTTGGTTGAGATACCTCTCAATCTCGGCCGGCCTTTTGTCGCGCAGCCAAACCATATCGGAAACAGCAATATACCCCCCATCCCTGAGGTACTCTCTCCATAAATTGAGCCCCCTCTCAAAGCCAATGTTGTATATAGACCCCTCGGCCCAAATCACATCAAACTCCCTCCCGTCAAAAGGAATCTGGTCCATCGAGGCCACAACCCCGGATATCCGCTGTTGCAACCCACGCTCAGCCACCCTCTGCTGCAGAGTCTCTATCATCTCCTCACTATTGTCGTAAGAGGTTATGTGTGCAGATGTATTAAGCGCAAGAGTTATCGACTGACCCCCGGTCCCGCACCCCATATCTGCAATTCGCCACTGCGCGGTTGAACTTGCCGGGCCGGCATCTGCCGCCCCGATCCCGGTCGCCCCCTCAATAAAACTGAGTGCCCGGCAGGTGATCTCCTCACTGCCCGGCCCCTGCCTCTCAATCTGCCTAAAAAAGTCTATAACCATAGATAGGTCCAGATTATCAAATAGAATTGATTTATCATTAAGCTTATTGTCTAAGCTGTCGCTTTCAGGAATTTTGTTAAAATCTTCCATTATATTATTATGAAATTTAGATGGTTTATATAGAAAAAAAATAACGACCCGGAAGATATCCGGGAACCTTTTTAATAGCCGACAAAGAACCGGCTACCGCTTAAACACGCTCCGAAGATGAGTTAGATAGTTGCATAAAAAATTTAAACCGCTGCAAATGTATAAAAAATTAATCATCTGCCAGTGTTTTGTGTAATTAGCTGGATATCTGCACAATAAAATTGCGCCTTTGATGAAAACCAAAAAACTGTTTTTTCAAACATCTCATAATCTGCGTGTTTCGCAAAACACTGGCAGATCAAACAGTCATTATCTCTCTCTCTTTTGTTGCCAGGATTTCGTCGATTCGTTTGTTGCTTTGGTCGGTATCTTTTTGGATAGCGGCCTCGCCATCTTTAGCAACATCTTCCGGAAGACCCTCTTTCTGGTATTTTTTAAGGAGTTCAACTCCGTCGCGGCGTGCGTTGCGGATGCTTATTTTTGCGGTTTCACCTTCGCCTTTAACCCTTTTAACCAGGTCTTTGCGCCTCTCCTCTGTGAGCGGAGGTACATTTATGCGAATATGCTCCCCGTTGTTTTGCGGAGTAAAGCCGATGTTTGCCGCCATAATTGCCTTCTCAATTGGTGGGATTAGTTTTTTGTCCCAGGGTTGAATGAGCATTGTTTTGGCATCCGGTGTAGTTATACTTGCCAATTGAGGAATTGCGGTGGGTGTTCCGTAGTAGTCTACGGTTATGTTGTTGAAAACAGAGGGGTTCGCCTTGCCGGCCCGATATGTCTTTAACTCCTCTTCCAGGTGCATAAGAGCTTTGTCCATTCTCTCTTTTGCAGCTTTAATTACCTCTTTTTGTGCACTTATATCCATATTTAAATTTTTTAGTTATCAAATTATCTCTTCAATTTTCTATTCTTAATTACAGTTTACTGTTACCAAATTATTGCTTCAATTTTCTATTCTTAATTACAGCTTACCGCTACGAAATAATTGTTCCTATCTCCTCTCCGTTGATGAGTTTGAGCAGGTTGCCGCTGCAGTTCATATCGAAGACTATTATTGGAATTTGGTTCTCTTTACACAATGCAAACGCAGTCATATCCATTACTTTGAGATTATCTGCAAGCGCCTTGTCGTATGTAAGGGTTTTGTATTTGATGGCCAGCTCATCTTTCTCGGGATCTGAATCATAGACGCCGTCTACCCTGGTCCCTTTAAGCAGCACAGAGACCCCCAGTTCTGCAGCTCTGAGTGCAGATGCCGAGTCGGTAGTGAAGTATGGGTTTCCGGTTCCTCCGGCAATAATTGCAACCCCTCCTCTGTTCATAACCTCTAACGCTTTGTCTCTTACATAGTAGCGGCCAAACGGCTCCATTGGTGTAGAGGTAAAGACCTCGCTCTTGATATCGATAAGTTTAAGTGAAATTGAGAGCGCGATGCTGTTAATTGTGGTTGCAAGCATACCCATCTGATCTCCCCGAACCCTTTCATAACCCATTCTCGACCCCTTCAAACCACGGAAGATGTTACCACCTCCCACAACAACTGCTACTCCAACTCCTGTGGAGACAATATCTGAGATCTCTTTGGCATACCGGTTGAGCACCTTTTCGTCCAACCCCTTTCCATCCTCTCCGGCGAGACTCTCTCCGCTTAATTTTAGAAGAACACTGCTGTATTTCATTTAAAGTTCTGTTTTAAAGACCCCTTTAGACAGGAGTTTAATCAAACAAAAATAGCTAAAGATTATGAAAATACCAAGCAAGAGGTTATCTTTGCATCACTTTCATATCTCCGTAATACCATCAATTAATCTGCAAAGAAATGGTAAATATCCTCACATCTTCAATAGGCAAAAAACTCATAATGAGCATAACAGGCCTTTTCCTTATCTTTTTTCTATTGATCCATCTGCTTGCAAACTCTGCCTACCTTTTCGGGCCTGAGGCTTTTGATACTGTTATTGAGTTTATGGGCTCACCATTCATCGTGGTGATGGTTCCCGTACTCGCCGGCGGCTTTGTGCTTCACATTGTATATGCGGTATTTCTTACTCTTTACAATATGAAGGCGCGTGGCTCACAGAGATATGAGGTTACCAACCAGGCGAAGACAGACTCGTGGGCATCCCGCAATATGTTTGTTTTGGGAATTATTATTGGCGGCGTTCTTGCATTCCACCTTACCCACTTCTGGGCAAAGATGCAGCTTGCAGAGTTTATCGGAGGCCACGCGCAAAACGGAAATGTCTTAATGGCGGCTACTTTTAGCAATATCTGGATAGTAATTTGTTATATCATCTGGTTTGCCGCCCTGTGGTTCCACCTTACCCACGGCTTCTGGAGCGCATTCCAAACAATTGGCGCAAACAACGACAAATGGCTGGGCCGCCTCAAATTTGTCTCATACATCTACGCCACAATCATCTTCCTCGGCTTCTCCACAATAGCCGTTTTTGCATATTTGAACTAACAGTGTTTTGTGTAAGTGGTTGTATATCTGCAGTGTAAAATTGCGGGTTTGCTAAAATCTAAAAACTGCGTTTTTCAAGCGCCTCATAATCAATTCGTTTCACAAAAGTCTGCTAGTTCAAAAACAACTCTCTAATTATCCCGTCGGAGATAAAGAGCTTTTCCGGTGGGACTCTTAGTTTGCCACCCTGTTCCACCACATCTCCTCTCTTAATTAACACAGCCAGAGATTTGTAGAACTCATCCGGCACTTCAAATTCGGAGTTAATGAAGGAGACATCCATTCCGGCAACCTGTCTGAGGGAGAGCATTATGTATTCGTTGAATCTATCTTTTGGGGAGATAATCTCCTCCCTGCTGCAACCGGTTCCCTGCTCAATTGCCTTGAGATAGGTGTTGAGTGAAGATACATTCCAGAATCTTCTCCCGCCGTCAAAGGAGTGCGCGCTTGGGCCGAACCCGAAATATGGGGTGAAGTTCCAGTAGGAGCTGTTGTGACGCGACTCCCTGCCTGGCTTACAAAAGCTCGAAATCTCATACTGAACATACCCCGCACGAGAGAGCATCTTTTGCAGAAGTGAATATTGTTTGTAGGAGAGGCTCTCTTTTAGTTGCAGATACTCACCCTTTTTATATGAGCTGTAGAGTTTGGTGCCGGGCTCTAAACTTAGCTGGTAGGCAGATATATGCTCCGGCGACAGTTCGATTGCCCTGCTCAGATTCTCTCTCCACATCTGCAGCGAGAGTCCCTCAAAACCAAAGATAAGGTCTATGCTGATGTTGTCGAAACCGGCCGCTCTGGATAGGTTGAAAGCCTTTACCGCCTCTGCTGCGCTGTGGCGGCGGTTCATCCATTTTAGGTGGTCGTCATTAAAGGATTGGATTCCCATACTCATCCGGTTGAAGCCGGCCTGCAATAGCCCCTGCAGATATTGCTCAGAGATGTCGTCCGGGTTCACCTCCAGAGTCACCTCCCGGTCAAAATTTTGTGCGGGGCTGCCTGCCCTGGGATTGCCCGCGGGGCTGCCCGCCCCGGGATCGCCCGCGGGGATGATAGTGCCCGAATGGCCGGGCGCAAATGGGCTGCCCGCCCCGGGTTCGCCCGCGGGGCTACCCGCTCCCGGGCCGCCCGCCGTACCTAAATTGTATTGGGCGGAGATTGCGTGCAGGATTGAGTGGAGGGCTGGTGGGGCCAAAAGGGAGGGGGTGCCGCCACCAAAGTAGATGGTGTTAACGGCAGCCCCGAGTTTGTTGAAGTCGTTGGCTCGCTGGCCAATTTCGGTTATGAGTGCCTTGGTGAAACTCTCCCTTTTACCCAACATCTTTGTGGAGTAGAAGTCACAATAGATTCAGTATTGTGAGCAGAAGGGAATGTGAATGTAGATTCCTGCCAATTTTCCCTCTGCCCCCTATCTCAGGAGAAGATCTGTGCTTCCAAGTTTACCCTCTTCGGTGAAGATATCTACATTATAGACACCTTTTACATAGGAGTGGCTGCTGGCAAAAAAGATGCAAACCTCAAGTTCGCTTCCCTGGTAATCTACCTCCCGAACCGCTGTGTAAATCATCTGCTCTCCTGCCGATGTAAATACCTGCTGCTGAGAATTTGTCATAAGAATTCCGTCCGGCCCCTTAACTCTGATGTAGATTCTTCTCGGCCCTTTAACCGCAATTGAGTTCTCTACCAGGTTAAGACAGGTCTTGAGCTTTGCCGTGCGGCTGCTACGGTCTGTATCCTTATCCGAAGAGTTGATTGCAGTCATTATAAAACCTCTCCCCTTGAGGACAGATCCAATCTCTACCTTCTTTGCATATTCGTCTGCAGTGGTTTGCAGATCGTCATATTTGGCGAGGGTCTGTTTAACCTCATCCCTGGCAATTGCCACATCCTTACGGAGGGTTATGTTGAGTGTGTTGAGCGAGTCTATCTGCATAATATAGCTCCTCATAATGCCCCGGAGTGTCCCGAGCTCCTTTTCGTAGTCCCGGATCTTTATCCTGTTGGTAGCCTCTGTCTTCTGAACCCTCTCTATCAACTGCTCAACCTTCTCTCTCTCCCTTGCAAGCTCTGCATTAAGGCTGTCGTTGTTGGTGTTCAGGCTCTGATAATCGTCTCTCAGCTCATACATTGCAGATGTGAGCTGCTCTTTCTCTACTGTAAGTTCATCAATAATCCCGCTTCTGTCTACCCATATCCAGGCAAGCACAGCAGCAAGTATTACAGCCACTACAGCCATACCGATTACCAATCTCTTTAAGTTTTTTTCATTTCCCATATCTATATGTTTTTGACCCGTGAGTAACTACAAAAATAGCAAAATTATCCCATATAGTGTAGATAATTTTTGTTAGCTTTGTGTGATAATCCAATAATAACACACATTTTAAGCACTCCCCGGACAATGAAAAAACTTGTAGCTGGAATTGACATAGGCGGAACAAACACTGTTTTTGCCCTGGTAGATGAAGTAGGTTCAATACACGGAAGCGGTACATTCCCGACAGGCTTGCATAAAGATTTTGACGACTATATTGTGGCTCTTCGTGACGGAATTCAGGAGGTATCTTCAAAGCTGGACTACCCACATAAGATTATGGGAATCGGCATCGGAGCACCCAACGGAAACTACTACACCGGCTGCATAGACTCTGCCGCAAACCTTCGCTGGAAAGGCAATCTGCCTCTTGCAGAGAAACTTAAGGTTCTATTCGGCGGCATTCCCGTAGTGCTTACAAATGATGCCAATGCAGCCTCAATAGGTGAGATGATTTACGGAGGAGCAAAGGGGATGAAGAACTTTGTGGTTATTACCCTGGGAACAGGTTTGGGCAGCGGCTTTGTTGTAAACGGAGAGGTGATGTACGGGCACGACGGTTTTGCCGGAGAGTTCGGGCACATTGCCTACTGCAGAGGTGGCCGCCAGTGCGGATGCGGGCGCAGGGGTTGTCTGGAGACATACGTCTCGGCTCCCGGGTTAAAGAGAAATGCGTTTGAACTTCTCTCCGCAGAGAACCTCCCAAGCGTTCTAAGAGATATCTCCTTTTCGCAGCTTACATCCAAAGAGGTTGCAGTAGCAGCTCAAAATGGAGATAAAATAGCAAATATGGCTCTTGAGATGACCGGGAAGATCCTTGGAGAGTCCCTTGCAGATCTTGTTGCCATCACTGTTCCGGAGGCAATCTTCCTCTTTGGCGGTGTGGCCAAGGCGGGCAGTCTCATAATGGACCCTACAAAGAGAGCTTTCGAAGAGAATCTTCTTAACCTTTGGAAAGGCAAAGTCAAGCTGGTCTTCTCCTCTCTGGATGAAAACGACGCTGCGATTCTGGGTTCATCGGCTTTAGCCTGGAAGGAGTTAAACAGATAAGGCGATCAAGAGATTGGGCTATAAACAGATTGAGCTATAAAGAAACATTTAAAAAATAAAAGATATGAAATTCAACTTCAAGCAATACCTTACCAGAGTTATAAAGTACCTTATATATCTGGCAATTATTTTTACCCTGGTGGTAGCAATCTTCTCACTTACATCCAGCACAGGGTTCAGCTTCTCAAACCTATTCCGTGAAGGAACAGAGATTCAAATTATTGTCTTCCTTCTTGCTATGTCAATCATCTATCCGTTTTTCGGATATG
>JAUYTH010000235.1 GCA_030695165.1 Bacteroidales bacterium | reverse complement strand
GAATTTCACGAAAATTTGAGTCCCGCAAACTTAAAAACCGTTTTGAAATTTACTCAAAGATCAACCCCTGGCAAGGAATATGAACTATTAATGTAAAAACAAAACGGCCTGCAAAGATAATAAATTCTGCAAAGCAAAAATCATTTATTGAACACCCGTTCATACGTTCAATTATAAACCCCGGTACCGGTTTAGTTAATTAATCATCAATTAAAACGTTGGATATTAAAACTATGTCTAAACTAACTACTCTAGTCGCTATTGTATTTACCACTCTTTTGCCGGTAGGTTTATCCGGACAGACGGTTTCTCAATCAAGGAATATCTCTGGGAGGGTTTTTGACGAAAACGGGAAACCTTTTCCCTATGTGTCAGTAATTTCCAACAAATTAATAAATTATAAATATGAAATCTAAATTATTATTAATTCCGGTTTTTTTGGTAGTATTATCGGTGGTACCAAAAATTGCATTTTCTCAAGTTCAGAACACTGTTGATAAAAAAGCTGAACTATATAACAGAATATTCTATGCAGATAGTTTACTTACTGATGAGGAGATTAAATTAAAATACATATCAGGTGATTTAATTATTTCAAATATGTACTTTGATGGGAAGACAATATGTACTAAGCTAACAGAAGATGACTTTGTTAAAAATAATATTCCAACTTATTATTATAAAGTGTTACTTCAGGACTTGAAAGCAGTAAATGAATATAACTTAAAAAACAATATCGATAAAGAGACTATTTCAGAAAAACTTTTAGAAGCTAAGGAGTATTATTTGAAAACCAAACCTACAAATACTATTCGGGGAAATCAGTCAGATTCTACAAAACAACAAATTCAGAGATTATCTCTTCCTGATACCCTTTTAACAAAAGAAGAGAAAGCAATTAAGACAAAAATTAGTGACATACTAGTTTTAAACCTTAAAGTTATTGATGATAAATTAGAAATAACTGTAACCGAGGAGTTATTTAAGGCAAATAATATTCCCTTTTTTTATTTGACTGAAATACAAAAAAACTTAAATGATATAAATGACTACTTTCAAAATTTGAAAAAATCAAAACAAATGTCAAAAGAAGAAGCAAATACACTTCTTCAAAACATTGTAAAAGAGTTTATTCAATATTACAAAAAGAGATAATTTCGATATTCTATGATGAATGGCCGTTAAAGGGATTCTTTCAATAATTATGGTTGGGTAGTTTTCGAAAAAAAAGAGGCAGAGCTCTGTAAATCAATATTTAAAAACAGGGTTATTCTTAGTGTAAAAGGATATGATATGTTGAATCAGACAAAGAATAAGAAGATTATTTATGCAGATAGCTTTGTTCAGGAGGAGAGTTACAACACAATAGGCAGATACATTATGTTCAGCCTAAGTACCAAGTTCGGAAGATTTGGGAAGTAGAAACAAGATATCTTTATCAAGCCCCAGTATTGCCAATACTCTAAAATAATAACCTAATAAATTAAGCTATAAACAACAAAATATCAAGACAATAATTAACAAGATTGCTTGGTTTTATGAAACGATTTGCATATATTTGTTTCAGCATAAAACATTGAAAACTCAGGGTGAATTTCACGAAAATTTGAGTCCCGCAAACTTAAAAACCGTTTTGAAATTTACTCAAAGATCAACCCCTGGCAAGGAATACGAACTATTAATATAAAAACAAAACGGCGAACAAAGTTAGCAAATTTCAAAAACTAATATTTATGAAAAAAACACTTTCAGCAATACTTTTAAGTTTTATAATCTTTGTTGCTAACAGCTCATCAACAAAAGCTCAATCTTTACCGGGATCTTGTCCTGATGGATTGGTGTGGGACCCGGATATCTTTATGTGTGTAACAGGGGATCCGGCAATTATCACCTGCGATTCGGGTTCGAGTGGGTATTGCTTCGAACTTAGATTCGATGATGAAAACAATTTGTATTGTCCTTGGGACTGTTTCTGGACAGGAAAAGCTAACGATTATTGTAATAGATTTTACGCTGTTCTGTTAAATCTCTGTATATCATTAGGTAGCGATTAGTTATGAGAAATAGACAGTACAATTTTTTAATTACACTTTTCACTGTTTTATCATCAATCTCGTGCATCGATGATGCACGAGATTTTGATAGGGGTAAAAATGTAATTGGGGTTGATTTAGACACAATTCAATTTCAACCATCAATTAATGACTTATTTGAAAAAGTGGAGATTATTCCGCTTGAAACCAGGAAAGAATCAATTATTGAGTCTGCATCAAGGCTTAAGCATCAGGTATATAATGATAAACACTATATTTTGTCTGTAAAACAAAATAAACTTTTTGTTTTTGACCGTAAGGGAAATTTTGTAAAGACTATAGACAAAATAGGAAATGGTCCCGGTGAGTACAGGATGATTTATGATTTCGAGATTTCCCGTTTCGATGGCAAACTGCATTTGATGACTCCATATGGCAGAATGTTAATATATGATAGTGAAGGGGATAAATTTATTGAGAGTTTTCATCTGCCAGACAGTATAAGAGCAGTCCATCAGTTTAAAATTTTAAATGAAGACATTTATGTATTTAACTCAGACTCAGAAAAAAGTGATCTTTATTTTTATTCCAAAAGTAAAAACACAATAGTATCGAGTCTCTCAGTAATGCCAAATTTTCTTACTTCGACTCCGTTTAAGTATGCAAGAACACCCTTCTATTATTACAAAGACTCCTTAAGATATTTTATGGGTTATGACGGTACCGTTTTTAATATCAATCCGCAAAACTATTCTCTTGAAAAGAGATATTTTCTTGATTTTGGGAAACGTAACTTTATGTTGGAAAACTTACCTTTAAATGAGTCTGTAGTCTATTATTTTGAACATTATAAAAGCATTTCAAATAAGATAGCTACAGGTTTTGCTATTTACTTTGAAACAGATAAATATCTGATATCGAGATATAGTTATAACAACAATCACAACTATCTATTTTATAACAAATCAAATAAAACATTAATGACTGCCTTTAAATTAAAAGAGGGTATTCAATTGAGTTTAAATTTTTTGGAAAAGGATACTTTATATAGTTTTATACCAGTTGAATTTGCTCATCTATATGTAAATGATAAAGTTGTAAGCCAGGAGAATTTCAATAGACTTCAAATGCTTAGTAGTGATTCGAATATGTTCATTATCAAATATGTATTAAAATAATGAGAGAAGATGAAAATAAGTAAATTAACTGCAACGATTTTATTAGTATTAAGCATATTAACCAGTGTTTTCGTTTGTCTGATTTATCTGAGTATAAATAAGAGATTATACACACTTTCATCCCGGATATTGCCAACAAAAATGTATTTCTTTCATACCTCGATGTGATTTTCAAGAGGTATAATATTATCGGGCCAGAATCTTCAATAATTTGATAAATAATAATTATGACAAAAAAAATTCTTACACTAATTTTTTCGATGTTCCTTATGATCTCGCTATCCTATTCACAAGGAGTCACTAAGGAGGAGAGGCAGTTGTATGAAAAGCTATTAAAGCAAGACAGCACACTTACACCCCGGGAGCTAGAGCTAAAATACAAAGTATTTGAGCTTTATACCCAGATACATACCGATGGTAAAAAGATCTATACCAACCTAAAGGAGGAGGATTTCAAAAAGAGAAAGGTCCCGCTTTTCTTTTATGTAGATTTTGTAAAAGGTCTGGAGGGGATGAATAAAATGATAAGCGAAGGCTCCGGCCTTACACCGGCCCAAGTACACGCGATGGTAAAAAGTATTAAAGAGGGATATAGCAAAATAAGTAAGAAGTAATCTGAATTTAGAATAATTAGAGATCGACAACTTCGTGATTGAAGGGATGCAAAAAATCTAAGAATTATAAAGTTATACCAATGATAATTTTTTATGTTAGTTTTGTAGACCATAATCAAAATATCTAATTTTAGATAGAATGGAGATAGGTGTAGAGGAGATACAAAAAGGTAGTGTTCCTATTTTCAGGAAGCTCTTTAACGATTTCTATCCTACATTGTGTGTGTTTGCAACACGATATCTAAAAGATGATATTCAAGCTGCAGATGTTGTCCAAAACACCTTTATTAAATTCTGGGATAGGAGAGATAAATTCGATAATTATCTTAAAATTAAATCTTTTCTCTACACTACAGTAAGGAATGAATGTTTGAATATCCTGCGAGATAATAAAAAACAGCTCCGGGGATCTATGGAAAAAGCAGAATCAATGGAGTTTTTTCGAAACAATCTCATTGAAGAGGAGTCTTTTCGAATCTTCTATAATGCTGTGGAGTCTCTGCCAAAACAGTGCAGAATTATAATTGACCTTGCTATTGAGGGGAAAAAAAGCTCGGAGATTGCTAAAATTATGGGAATTTCAGAAGGCACAGTTCATAAACAGAAAAAAATATCCTACAAAAAATTGCGAGCGCTTCTAAAAGATCACTATTACCTAATGTGGTTTTTCTTAAGTTGAAATCCATATAACCACTCAGTTTTATATTTAAAAGCGATTTTATCTTACCCATATAATCGCTTTTTTGTGTTATAGTAATAAGTAAATAGATTATTATGGAAAAGGGAGAGTTTGACATTGCAAAACTTATTGCAAATTTCCTGTATGGAAAGATTGACGATAAAGACACTTCAAGGCTGCAAGAGTGGATTAGTATGTCTGAATCTAACAGAGAGATATTTAACAGATTGTCGGATGAGAGTTATAAAAGAGAAAAGGCCGGGAGGCTTAAAACATTTGATGTGGAGCAGGCCTGGAGAAAGATAGCACATCAAAGAGCAGAACTGAAACAGAGCACCACTAAAAAATCAGGCAAAGTTGTTTATATCCGACTTCTTAGAGTTGCTGCTGCAGTAATTCTTCTTTTATCAGGGGTATATTCAATTTATAACTATACAAGTAAGAGTGAGCTAAAGAGCATTGAGTTTAAAACAGAGTATGAGGCACAGCTTAAACTGTCAGACGGAACTTTAGTTGACCTGACTGCCGTAGATGGAGAGATAGCTCTTGGCAGTGGGGCAGCTAAGGTACAAAACAGTAAGGATCTTCTCATTTATGATAATCAACAGGAGAGTGTAACAAATATACTTGAGTACAACGAAGTAACTGTTTCATTTGGAAGAGGATATAAAGTAGTACTTAGTGACGGATCTGTTGTCCATTTGAACTCTTTATCAAAACTTAGTTTTCCGGTTAATTTCTCATCGGGTGTGAGAGAGGTTTCACTTGACGGTGAGGCCTATTTTGAAGTTGCCAAGGATGAAACTCGTCCATTTATTGTTAAAACAGATATGCTGGATGTTACTGTGCTAGGTACATCATTCAATATGTCATCATATAAAGATGACAACAATCTTGTAACTACTCTTGTAGAGGGTTCCGTAAAAATATCAAGTTCAAATTTTGAAGAGATCTCTCTTTTGCCAAACGAACAACTCTCATTCAATAAAGAGAGTAAAAGCGTTAGTAAAGAGATTGTAGATGTCTCATACTACACTGCCTGGAAAGATGGAAGTTTCCGTTTCAAAGATATAAAGCTCGAAGATCTTATGAAGATAGTGCAGAGGCTTTATAATGTAGAAGTTGTCTTTAATGGCAGAGATATAAAAGAGTATATGATTGGGTGCAATATAAGCAGATATGAAAAAATTGATCCTGTATTAAGAATAATTGAGGCCAACGGTAAGTTTAAAGCAAAAATGGAGGGCCGTGTAATAACTATAAGTAAAAATTAATTTCTCAAAACATAACTAATGAAAAAAACTTTATTAACCATTATTATTACTCTCCTGAGCATTAACTTCGGTTTGATGGCTCAAAATAAAATAACTCTTTCGGTTAAAGAGTCATCTCTAAAGGATGTGCTTTGGTCTATTGAGAAGCAGAGTAAATTCACATTTATGTATAGCTCCCAGGATCTTGTATCTGCCGGAAACATATCTGTCAATATAAATGCAGGTAGTGTGGAGGAGGCTATTATTGAAATACTTAAAGGTACCGGCCTTACCTATACAATACAAGACAATGTTATTGTTATTAAGGCGGCACAACAGGTACCTCAAAAGATTACGTCAAATAACAGAGTTGAGATAAAGGGGAGAGTGACAGATACAAAAGGGGAACCCCTTGCAGGTGCCTCTATGAGAATTAAAGGTACCACAATGGGGGTCTCAACAGACGAAAACGGTGACTTTAAACTATCAATGACAGTTGAACAGAGCAAGATATCTACTATCGTCTGTACTTTCATAGGAATGAAAACTACAGAGGTTAAGCTGGATGGAAGAGCTGAGTATAACTTTATTCTTGAGGAGGATAGCGCCGTTATAAGCGAGGTAGTTGTGACCGGATATTTTGAAAGGAAAAAAGAGAGTTTTACCGGGGCAATGACCTCTTTTAAAGGTGAAGAGTTGGTTGCAGTCAACAACCAGAATATACTTGCATCCCTCTCGATGGTCTCTCCCTCTTTCAAAATGATAGAGAGTAATACATTCGGGAGCGATCCTAACAGAATACCCGAGTTTCAAATTCGGGGAGGAAGCAGCCTCTCTACAAGCCTTGAGAGTGATTTTGCCAATAGCCCCAATATGCCCACTTTTATTATGGATGGATTTGAGGTTACTGCACAAAAGGTATTTGATATGGACCCCAACAGAATAGAGAGTATGACTATTCTCAAAGATGCTGCAGCTACTGCAATATATGGTTCCAGAGCAGCCAACGGGGTTGTGGTTATAGAGACTAAAAACCCGGCAATGGGTAAAATGAAGGTTTCATATACAATGAACCTGGATTTTGATGCAGCAGACCTTAGTGATTATAATTTGATGAATGCTGCAGAAAAACTGGAATATGAAAATTTGGCAAGGTTATATAGCCATAGCACTGTATATGTAGACGACAGGTATAAACAAGCCTACAATGACAGACTCAAACTCGTTAGTATGGGAGTAGACACAGATTGGCTGGCCAAGCCCGTAAGGCAGCTGGGAGTGGGAAACAAGCACTCAATACTTCTTGAAGGAGGAGACAGAACGCTAAAATATGGAGTAAACCTTAACTACTCCGGGAATACCGGTGTGATGAAAGGGTCAGGTAGAGAGAGAATAGGAATAAATGTAAAGTTGCAATACAACTATAAAAATCTAAAATTCATAAATACATTATCTTATGATAATGTTGAGCAGACAAATTCACCTTACGGCAGTTTCAGTCAGTATACATATCTTAACCCATACTTTTATCCATATGACAGTAATGGTAATATTAATGAGATTCTATTTGTCTTTTCAGACGGTAAAAAAGAGGTAAACCCATTGTTTAACACTACTTTAAACAGTAAAGACAACTCCAGTTACAACAACTTTACAAACAACTTCTCTTTGGAGTGGCAAATTGCAGACGGATTAAAATTCTCTACAAGACTTGCTTTGGTAAAACAAAACGGAGGAAGCGACATCTTTAAACCGGCTGAGCATACAGATTTTATAAACTCCACCATTAAAGGGCGTTACACAAAAACCAGCAACGAAGATTTTTCATACGATGCTAATGCAGTGCTTTCATACAGTAAGATATTTGGCAGGCACCTTATAAATGGTGCCGGGGTATTCAATGTTTATGAAGGTAAGAGTGATAGTTATACTGTTGTAGGGCAGAACTATCCAAATAGCAGGATGGATCATATAGGTATGGGAACCCAGTATCTAGATGGTGGCAGACCTACTGGAAACTATTCAATTACAAGACTTCTTGGTTTGGTTGCAAATGCAAACTACTCATATGATAACAGATATCTTGCAGATCTATCTCTCAGAGGGGATGCCTCTTCACTTTTTGGTTCCAACAACAGATGGGGACTATTCTTTGCGGGAGGTTTAGGCTGGAACTTGCATAACGAGGGCTTTCTAAAAAAGAGCAGCTGGATTAATCTATTAAAGGTTAGAGGCTCGTGGGGAGAGACAGGGGGGATAAAATTTAATCCTTACCAGTGGATGATGATGCTCTCCTATAACGATAGCGATATCTACGGGATTACATACAACAACAAAATCGGGGCCTTACTTATAGCTCTGGGAAATCCAAATCTGCAGTGGCAGAAAAAAGAGAAGATAAACTTAGGATTGGACTTTGAACTATTCTCAAGAAAAGTAATCGGAAACATTAACCTTTACAGAGAGACTTCAAAAAATCAGCTTGTAGATGTTACTCTGGCACCATCTGTAGGATTCCCGACATATATGGAAAATCTCGGGAAGGTAAGGAACAGCGGAATAGAGTTAAGTCTAAGAGGGTCAATTCTTAAAAACACAGCAAAAGCATATCAGTGGGATATTTTTGCTAATATTTTCCACAACAAAAATGAGCTGATCGAGATAAATGATGCACTTACCGCATTCAATGAAAAACAGGACGAACTGGCTTCAGACCCGCTAAACCCGGTTAATAAACCAATGGTAAAGTATCAGGAGGGTCGCTCTATGAATACTATTTGGGTTGTAGAGTCTATGGGCATAGACCCATCTACAGGACAGGAGATATTCATCAACAGAAAAGGGGAGATAGTGAGTTTGTATGACTTTAGAGATCAGAAACCATTAGGTTGTACCGATCCTCTTTTAGAGGGAAACTTCGGGACACTTTTCTCCTATAAAGGATTTCAATTTAGCGGATACTTCTCATTTAAATACGGAGGCGATCTGTACAATCAAACACTTGTAGATAAGGTTGAGAATGTAAATCCAACCCGTAATGCAGACAAGCGTGTTCTTTATGACAGATGGAAAGGGCAGGGAGATGTTGCCTCCTTCAAGTCAATTGCAGATAGGACGCTGACCAACCCGAGCTCTCGTTTTTTGGAAAAGGATAATGAGCTTAGATTCTCATCTTTAAGTATATCATACACATTCGGGAAAAAAGTGTTAAATAACTGGGGTGTTGAGAGATTAAAGCTTACAGCGATGACAAATGATGTACTAAGGTACAACTCATCAAAAATTGAAAGGGGTATTTCATACCCATTCTCAAGATATTTTTCACTTGCAGCACAAATCACATTTTAAATACGCAGAGAGTATAATTATAAAAATCGGAGATTATGAAAAAGATAAATATATTATTAATAAGTTCTGTTGCTCTTCTTTACTCCTGCTCCTCCTGGCTGGATGTGAACCCCAAGACAACAATGAAGGCAGACGAGATGTTCCAGACTCAACAAGGGTTTAACGATGTGCTGATAGGGGTTTATTCATTAATGGCAACTCCCAATCTTTATGCAGACAACCTAACTTTCGGATTCCTGGATGTGCTTGCTCAGTACTACGAAGGGATCAAAAACAGCACAAGTCATAAGTTTATTAATACGATAGATTATAAATACGAAGAAGCTAGCGAGGAGGCAAGATTAAAGCAGATATGGAGAGTTCATTATAAAGCAATTGCGAATATTAACGCAATGATGCTATATTTTGATAACAACAAAGCGGTATTCTCTACCGGAGTATATGAGGTTCTAAAAGGAGAAGCAATTGCTCTACGGGCATATCTTCATTTTAACCTTCTGAGGCTTTTTGGACAATCTCCATTGACCGGAATGGATACCAAATCTATTCCTTATGTAGATATCTATACTAATGTTGCACAGAAGCCTTTGACTGTTCGTGAGGTTCTTGTAAAAGTTATAAATGACCTGAAAGTTGCTAAAGATTTGATGAAAAATTATGATCCCTATGGGGTAAACTATCAAATTTTGCTTACGCAAAATGTTCCTAATATTCTTATTGACAGGCAGTATAGAATGAACTACTACGCTGTAACAGCCGCTTTGTCAACTGCCTCTCTTTATGCGGGGAATAAAACAGACGCTCTCTCATACGCTAAAGAGATTTTGGGAGCAGTAGGCTCAGAACCTGCCCTTCCTTTTAAACTCTCAAATATTACTTCCACTCCGCTGGCTACATCAGAATTTATATTCGCACTCTCGGTTCCAAAACTTAAAGAGTATACAGATGTCTACTTTGGAGCAGATGCTACTCTCTATACCAGCAGCACCCTTTTGGCAATAAATACAAGTGTTATTACAAATATGTATTTAACACCGGGAGCTTCATCTATAGATATGAGGCCTGTAATCTTTTTTGCGGAGTCTTCTACCGGTAACAGGCAAGTAGCAAAATTCAATAATCAAAGAGTTATCCCCATAATGAAAATAAGTGAGCTATATCTTATAGCTGCAGAGACAGAGGGATCGATAGAGAATAGTCTCTGGTACTTTAATAAGTTTATTGCAAACAGGGGTATTGTTGCTTTCCCTACTACAATGACAAGAGAGGCGCTGGATATTGAGATTTATAAAGAGTATAAAAAGGAGTTCATTGGCGAGGGTAAACTTTTCTGGTTTTATAAAAGACTAAATTATAATAAAATAGGAGCTTCGGACAACTATACGGTAAACGATTCGAAAAAGGTGTATACTCTACCTATTCCTACATCTGAATATGAATTTGGAAATATGTAATTATTAAATTATGAAGAAATATTTATTGATATTAACTGTACTGGCGTTATACTCCTGCCAGCAGAACGAGAGGTTGATCTTTGACGGTAAACCGGGGTTATACTTTGCTTTAGGCAACAATCAGGACAGCCTTACCTACTCTATGTTGGGGAATCTAAGTGAGAAGGATACAATACTTGTTCCTGTCAGAATAATGGGGAATGCTCTCTCTTACGACGGGAAATACAAGATTGAAGTTATACCCGGCAAAACCACTGCAGAGGTTGGTAAACACTATACCAAGCTTAAGGATGAATATATCTTTGAGAAAGGACTGTTTTACAAGAATTTTGAAATTGAAATCTCAAAGTCGGACCCGGAACTGGAGACTAAATCCAAAGTAATTGCATTAAGAATTACCGAGAGCAGTGACTTTACTGCAGGATATACAAAAAATACCACCCTGAGACTTATAATTACAAATCAAATAATTAAACCTATTTACTGGGACTCTCCAATGGCTTTGTACTTTGGTGCCTATTCAAAGGTTAAACATAACCTTATTATCAAAATTATTGGACACGACTTTCCACTTACACTCAGTCAGGCAATTACCGCTCCATACTCCTACACTTACTGGATGGTATGTGGCAGGGCAGTATGCCAGTATGTTATAGACAATGATGTTTTTGACGAAAATGGAAACAAAATTATGCCTTGGTCTACGTTTTAAACTTTAAAATTACCAAATACGATGAAAAACAGATACTTATTTACTATTATAATATCAATATTAGCAATATCGTGTATAAAGGACGATACGGTAAATAGTTTTAAAAAACTAAACGAGGTGACAATAACCGGCCTGGAGAACTCCTACTCATTCAACCTTTTTGAAGAGGTGGAGATTAAGCCCGTAATTACTACATCCGAAAAAAATGAATCAAACCTCGATTTCAGATGGTATATGTATAATACAAACCACAGATTTGCTGCAGATACAATCTCCAAAGAAAAAAACTTAAAGGTTGTGATGGGGGGGACCCCCGGGCTTCCATATACTTTAGTATTTAAGGTGATTGACAAGCTTACAGGTGTTTATTACTCAAAAACGATGAGTGCTCAGGTTTTTGGAGCATTGACAAAAGGGACTATGTTTCTTTGTGAAGAGGATGGGGTAGTTGATGTCAATTTTATGAAACCGGACAGTACAATAACAAGAGGAATCTACAAAAGCGCTAACCCGGGAGAGACACTTGGATCTAATCCATTGGGGATATTTTTCATAAACCCAAATGCTTCAAAACCATTAATAATGAAGCACGTATATATTACAACCAACAGTGCCAACGGAGGTGCAATTGTAGATCCTATTACATTTAAGCGCGTTAAGTGGCTCAGAGATAATTTTTATGTTTTACCAACATATCCAAACCTAAAACCAACTCTCTATTTCAAGGGATCGTTGGCAGATTATTTTTTCATTAACGGTAAGCTTTTCAATAGGGCAGCTAATATGGCAGACCCACTCTGGAAACCGGAGCTTCTCATAACTGCACTCGACCAACCGAGAGAGTACGATTTAGCTGATCTTCTTATATTCCCGACAGGCTCTCCAATTATTTTTGATAATAAATACGGGCGTTTCCTTCAACACAATCCCGAAAATAAAGGTGAGCTTTTTGCATTTGTAGGTGGGTCAAAAGCGGCATTTGACTATAATAACTCCGGGCTTAAAATGCACTTTTGTGCTCAGACAACCCTTCCTGTAGGAAGTATTGGGCGTTATGGTTTTGCAATAACAGAAGACCCCAAAACAGGAAAGAGATATATGTTAAAATATTTGCTGGGAAGACGAAATCCGGATGTGCTTTTCTCTGTCTATGCCGATGAAAAGAGAGAGATAACCAGTGCCGGCTATCCAGGTTTGTTTGCCGCCACTACATATGCAAGTGATTTTGCAACTATGCAGGGTGTGTTATGGTATGCATCGGGAGGTAAATTATACTCGCTTAATTCATTTGATGCCCAGCCTGTTGAGGTCCTGCAGAAGGATTTTACCTCGCAAGGAATTGTAATTGACCTGATTAAATTTTTTACATATACTGTTTTAGACCCATTAACAGGTAAAAATGTATCGGTTACAGAACTAAGGTTAGCAGTAAGAAATAACACTCTAACAACCAAAAAGGCGGGGATGATATATATGAGAGGCAATACTGTGGGAGGTGTAAACATAACTGAGACAGGCCGTAAATTCGGAATAGCAGACAGAATATTTGCCTTTGACGAAAAACTAAATTAGTATCATCGAAAATTTATATATAGTAAAAGGATTAATAATATGAAAGTTAGTAAAAAACTGCTTCTGGTTACCGCTCTTATTTTGTTCGCAGGCAGTAGCTTTGGGCAGGGAATCGTATTCTTTAAAGGGACATTTGACCAAACACTGGCCCTTGCCAAGAAGGAGGGCAAGCAAATATTTGTGGATGTCTATACTACCTGGTGTGCCCCTTGTAAGAAGATGAGTATGTTAACCTTTACAGACCCGGCCGTTGGGGAGTTTTTTAACAAAAATTTCATCAGTTTTAAAGTAGATGCCGAGAATGAGTCAGACCACGGATTCTTTAAAAAATATAGTGCCGGAGCTTTCCCTTCACTATTCTGGCTGACTGCAGATGGAGATCTTTTGGATAAGCAGGAGGGATATAAGGATCCTGCCGGATTAATTCAAGCAGCAAAAACAGCTGTTACAAAAAATCTGGAAGCTTCAAACAGGGCCTTGGAGGAGAGATGGAAGAGTGGGGAGCGTAGTTATGACCTCTTTATTAAGTATGTTTTTGGGACCTTAAATACATTTGCCCCCGAAAAGATAAGACCACTTACACAAGAGTTCCTGGCAACCCTATCGAAAGAGCAGCTTAGAACGGAAGAGACCTATAAGATTGTGAGGGCATTTATGAGGAGTCCTGCAGATGACTTAATATTTAAAACCCTTCTGGACAATTGGGATTTTTATGTTGCGCTGGAGAGCGATAAAGATGGAGCCTGGATTAATATGTATCGTTGTTTGGTTCGCTCAACATCTGCATACCTGCTTCAGAAAGATATAGAGGGATATAAGGCTGCAATAACAAGGATGGAAGGACTCGACTTCAGGCATAAAGAGCTCTATATTGAGTCTGTTGGTCTCGAAAAACTTATTTTTGATCACAAGTACAGTGAAGCTTTAGATATGATTCTGGCATTAGGCGATAAATATGGGAATGCCCATCCATACATATATGGTCAGTACATCTATACACTTATTATTGGAGAGTATTTTCTTCAAAAAGAGGTTTTAGATTCGGACGCAGACAAGCTCATCTCAATAGCCAGGATGAACTCGAAATATAGAGCTACCCAGGAGAGTATGGTATATCTGGCAGCCTCCTATGCACGAAAGGGAGACTATAAAAAGGCTTACGAGTACTTAGCATCATTGGGTTTTTATCCAAAACCGATGCTTTCCAATGCTGTTTATCCGAAACTTCGACTCCCTGTTCCAAAAAATGAGTTTCCCTGGTAGTGTTTGGGTTAATATGTGAAAGAGATTAGATTGTGGTAATTTGATTAGGTAAAGTAAGTTGTGCCACAAGTTGAGGGGACTTTTTTGTCCCCTCTTTTTAATATAAAAATATGACAAACTTGTTACTATATTTGTTTAAAACAATTAGGGGTGGCAAATTTATTTGGCAGCAAGGAGTTTAGGTCTGTTAATGAGCAGTATATAGAGAAGATATATGTTACTCATTACTGGAGGGCTGTCAATTATGCCAATCAGTTTTTAAGAGATAAGGAGCTTGCAAGGGAGATGGCGCAGGATGCCTTTATCAGCCTTTGGGAGAAGCGGGAGAGCCTGGATCTGAACAACAATGTTGAGTACTATCTGCTCTCTACGGTAAGGAACAAGGTTTTTAACCATCTGCGACATAAGCAAAGGCGGGCTAAACATATGGGAGAGGAGCTTCCGGTGAGCGACAGGTTGAACCTGATAACTTTGAGCGACTTCTCCAGTGAAAGGCTTCTCTATTCGGAGTTATCTTCTATCCTCAGGAACACTCTCAACGAAATGACACCGAGTATACGGGAGACATTTCTTTTGTGCAGGGAGGAGGAGCTCTCTTACAAAGAGATTGCAGATAAACTTGGAGTCTCGGTAAAGAGCGTAGAGTACAGAATCTCCAAGGCACTTGCAATATTGAGAGAGGCGCTGGGCGACTATCTGCCTCTGCTGTTACCGATGATTTTTTTTAGGGATTTAGGTTAGTTATGGAAAATGGTGTATGTAATTATATGGAAGAGTTAATTATAAAGTATTTGAAAGGGGAAGCATCTAAAAATGAGATGCTTGAAATAGAGGCCTGGGTTAAAGAGTCTGTCGAAAACAGAAAGTTGTTTGCGAAAAAGGTTAATCTGTATGCAATATCTGCAAACTTAGAGGGTAAGGCAGATATGTGTGACCTCGATAAAATTGTAAAAGCGATAAGAAGATTAGACAGAAGGAGAAGCGTTACGAGATATTTTACTGCTGCAGCACTTGCAACCGGCCTTATAGTGGGGGCTGCCCTTTACACCTCCTATAAAATCGGCTCCTATAAAAATGATGTGGAGTATATATTGGCACAATCCAATACTAACCTGGAGTACTCGACCCCATATGGAGTCAAGAGCAAAATATCCCTTCCCGATAATAGTGTCGTTTGGTTAAATTCAGGGAGTAGAATTAGCTTCCCGTCTAAATTTGCAGGCAATGAGAGGTTAATCTCATTCTCCGGCGAGGGGTTCTTTGATGTTGCCAAAGACTCACTGCGGCCTATGAAGATAAATACACCCGGCGGGGTTACTGTCAATGTGCTGGGAACGAAGTTTAACCTGGATACCTATGCAGAGGACAGATCAATGTCACTTCTGCTGCTAAGCGGCAGAGTCAATATCCGGATGAAAAACGGCTCTCTCATTGAGAATATAAAACCCTCCGAAAAGATTGTGATAAACAAAATCGACACAAAAGCTAAGATTAATTCTGTTAAAGACACTCTGCCTACAACCGGATGGAGAGACGGGTGGCTAATCTTTGACGATCTTACCCTCTCGGAGGTGTTTGTAAAGATGAAGAGATGGTACGGAATTACTATAAAAGTTGAGGATAATTCAATTCTTGAGAAGAGGCTCTCTGCAAAGTTCCGCGAAGAGTCTGCATCACAGGTGCTGGACCTTATGCGTAAGACTCAGCTTATTAACTATACAATCGTAGACAGCATTGCATACGTAAAAAATTATTCCTGGTAAATTCACCGCTGCATTTAGGGTGGAGATTAAATTTGGCGTATGTACTTATAGAAAACCAAATTTAATTCTATGAAAAAAGTATTATTGTTATTTTCGATGATCTTTTTCTCCCTTGTGATTTTCGCTCAAGATGTGAAGATCACAATCAAGATGGAGAACGAGCCTATAAAATCTATCCTCAATGAGATAGAGAAAAAATCTAACTACACCTTTGTCTACTCCTCAACTCTTATCGACACCAAGAGGAATATCTCCCTGGTGGCAGATAACGAAAAGCTGGAGACAGTTGTTGCAAAGCTTTGTACAATTGCCGGGCTCAACTACTCATTTGAAGGTAAACGAGTTGTATTGACCCAGAAATTGACAAATCAGGAGCCGGCTAAAGGGCCCCAAAAGAGTGTGCAGGTAACCGGAAGAGTGCTCGATGAGCAAAATCAGCCGCTCCCGGGAGCATATGTTTATCTTAAGAACAATGGAGGTGTTCGCACAGTTAGTAATGCAGATGGAAGATTTACTCTTAATGTCCCTGAAGAGCTTGTAAACAAGGATGCTATTCTGGTAACATTCGTAGGTATGAAGTTATCTGAGATCCCTTTTGTAGGCAGTGCAGATCTGCTTGTTATTCTTGAGATAGATACACGCGTTCTGGAGGATGTTATCGTTACAGGTTACCAGACAATATCCAAAGAGAGAAGCGCCGGGTCGTTTGCCCTTGTTAAGGGAGAGGCTGTACAGGATAAAGCAAACATAGCAGGTAGCCTAATCCAGGGTTTGGAAGGGCAGGCAGCAGGTTTGAGTGTAAATATTAAATCCAATGGCGATGAGGAGTTCCTGATTAGGGGTCTAACATCTATCAACTCAAATAAAACCCCACTCATTGTTGTGGATGGCGTTCCTGTAGCACAGATCGTACTCAACAATATGATTAGCAACAACGATATCAGTTCGGTTACATTTCTAAAAGATGCAACTGCTGCCTCAATCTGGGGCTCCAGAGCAGCAAACGGCGTTATTGTAATAACCACCAAAAGCGGCAGCGATACCAATAGGAAGATGGATGTAAGCTATAGCGGAAGCTATACCTACAAAGGTATGCCCGATTACAGCTATCAGAATATGATGGACTCTGAGATGTTTATCAAGACTGCAAAGGAGATATTTGACCCGGTTGTTTGGCCCTGGGATCAGATGGCCTCCGGGATTCATAATAATGAGAAGCCTCAGGTATACAGGCACGAAAAGATTATGTACGACTTTAACAGAGGGTTGATAACCGAGAGTCAGATGAATGCAGAGCTTGCAAAGCTGGCTTCCCTTGACAATAGAGAGCAGTATGAGAGCTATTTTATGCAACCTGCTTATGGATCAACTCATAATGTTTCACTCTCCGGAGGGAGCTCTTTTTATAAATACTTCTTCTCTTTGGGGTTTGAAAATTCCGGATCAAACAGCAAGAGCTCTACAGATAAATTTATGATCAACTCAAAGCAGGAGTTCAACTTTACCCCTTGGTTAAAGGCAGATCTTGGGATTAATCTTGGGATGACAACAGTTAATAGTGAGGTGCCTCCAACAAGCGGTACCTCTACTATTCCATATATGATGTTTGCAGATGAGAACGGTAATGCACTCTCTCATTCAGATCTTCTATATATGGATAGTTATCGCCTTACTAAACAGCAGGCGGGAGATATCAACTTAGATTTTATCCCTCTCAAAGATGCCGTAGGCTCATATAACAAATCGGTGATAAATAACGCAAGGGTTAATGCCGGCTTAAATATTAAAATATTTAAAGGGCTCACCTTTGACGGAAGATACTACTACCAAAGAGGTAATGGCAAGAATGAGAGTTATTTAAGCAGAGATACTTGGGCTGTAAGAAATGAGACAGCCTTCTTTACACAACCAAAGGCATCTTCAACTACTCTACCTACATTCTATCTACCCACAAAGGGTGGTAACTACGATGTAACTAACTCCCAAAGCACAGACTGGACAGTAAGAAATCAACTCTCTTACGAGAACAAGTTTGATAACTCAAAACACCAGATTAATGCTTTGGCAGGTATGGAGCTTAGGGCAACCAGAGATATTAACTCTGTTTTGCGAGCAAAAGGATATGATCCTCAATTGCTTACATTTCAGCCATATGATGAGAAACTTTTGGCAGTCACAGGTATTACAAATCCACTAATAAGAAACACAACCAGTGGGAACAACAAGCTTATAACCCCATCTTCTCAATTCAGAGAGACTGAGGTTAGATACGTATCTATGTACTCAAATATTGGCTATACCTACAACAACAGATACTCTCTTAATGCCAGTATAAGGGTAGATCAGTCCAATCTTTTCGGAACAGATAAGAGTGTTCAATTCAAACCTATATGGAGTGCCGGTTTTGTATGGAATGCTACAAACGAGAACTTTATGAAGCAGCAGAAGTTGTTTAACCGGCTGATGTTAAGGTTCAGTTATGGTTTGGCAGGTAACTCTCCCGATCCCGGAAAGGGTGGCCCTTATAATGTTATAAGGGTAATTACTGTTGGTAACACCATCTATAATGATCTTGGGTCCGGGTTTGAAGTTGAGTATCCGGCAAACACAAGGTTAACCTGGGAGCAGACTCGTACGGTTAATTTCGGAGTTGACTTCTCGATTCTCAATAACAAGGTCAATGGTAGTCTGGATGTATATGATAAGTATACAACTAATCTGCTTGCAGATCTGGATTTAGCCTCAATTTCGGGCTGGAGTACCACATATGCAAATACCGGGATAATGTCTAATAAGGGTGTTGAATTATCTGTTAACAGTATCAATGTTAACAATAATGAGTGGAAATGGAGTACAAACTTCACCTTTTCGTACAATGCCAACAAGATTGTTAAACTATATGATGCTAACAAATTCTTCTCAATCTATAAGCCTAACTATGAGGGGTTCCCTGCAAACACATTGTGGGCATATAGATTTGCCGGGCTGGACGATATGGGAGACCCTCTATCATACAATGCCAATGGAGATTTGGTAAAGACCTCAACTGCTCTGGATCAGAATACAAAACTGGGCGAGAACAAGAGTATTGTCTATGGTGGTGTTATGACTCCTCCTTTTTATGGTGGGTTGACTAATAATATCAAATACAGAGATTTTGAGCTCTCGTTTATGTTCATCTACAATCTGGGACATAAGATGTTCAACACATCTTCAAACTTCTCGGGCAGATTATCAAGAAACATCAATAAAGATTTTGACAACCGTTGGAGAAAGATAGGGGATGATACCAATATACCATCCTATGCTGCAAATACCTCTCTTGAAATTAGGCGTAATACCGACTTTTACTCTAAGGGAGAACTCAACATACTTAGTGCCTCCTATGTAAAGTTGAGAGATTTAAGTATTGCATACTCTCTTCCTTCAAACATCTGCAACAAACTTTATACAGAGAAGATAAAGGTAAGATTCCAGGTATCCAATTTGTTAACAATAGCTGCAAACAATAAAGGTATTGATCCGGAGGCTCATAAACTAGATTCGGGGTCAAGATACAACAAGTATGGCCCTTCATACTCAATAGGTCTAACTGTTAATTTTAAATAGTAAAGAATTTCTGTTATGAAAAATAGAAGAATAATATATTCGTTGTTGCTGTTAACGGGCTTAATAGTATCAACATCGGGCTGTACCAAGTTTCTGGACTTAAAGCCTAAGGGGAAGGATGTCCCAAGGACGTTTGCCCACTTTGATGGTCTGCTTAACAGCACCCGTATGTTGCAGATGATTTGGTCTGCACCAAATCCGAATGGTACTGGTTATATGTTTAGCAAGGGGGTGGAACCTTACTGGATGTTTATGACCGATGAGCTTATTGCTCCCACACCCACTGAGTTTGATCTCTTTGGTAAAGAGCAGAAGGAGGCCTTTAAATTTGCCGATGATATCCTCATTTTTACTTCAGAAGAGCTGAATACCTGGAGTGGTCTCTACTCATTTATCTACACAAATAATGTAATTATAAACAATGTTCCTGGTATTGAGGATGGTTCTAAGGCAGATAGAGATGCTCTTGTTGCCGAGGCAAAGGTAAACAGAGCTCATTATCATCATCTGCTTGCACAGACCTTTGGAAAGCCATACAGAGCGACGAGCGCGGAGACAGACCTCGCAGTGCCTTTGGTTACAGAGGCCTCAATCGGTATTCTTGACTATAAACGAGTTACAAACAAAGAGTTGTATGATTTTATCATCAAAGATTTGAAAGAGAGCATACCATTGCTCAAAGAGGGTGCCGCTACAAAACTCAGAGTTCAAAGGGCCGCCGGCTATTTTGTTCTGGGTCGCATTCTCTTTGATATTGGACAATATTCCGAGGCTCTGGAGGCTTTAATCGCTTGTCAAACAGAGACTGCCAAAGCTGTAATCCCGGTTGCGTTGTTTGACTATACAGATGACTCAAAGTCTTTCACTTTGTGGGCATATAATAGTGCTACTCCTCACAACTGGAGAACCGGTTACTTCCTTCCGGAGGATGCAAAAAATACAGAGATTATTAATGCAAGCCATTTTACCCAGAATATAATTGTCTACACCGGTACCCAGCTTGCAAATGCAGTATTTGTGAAAGATGAATATATGGCTAAGTTCTCTGCAAACGACAGACGAAGAAGATTTTTTGCAGACAGAAGGTTCACAGGAACTCCTATCTGGGGACGCTTTAAGAGAATCAACAAATGGCAAAACCCATATGGGGCGAACTTGCCGGATCTATATCTTATGCTTGCCGAATCTTATGCCCGTACCGGAAACGAGACAAAAGCCCGCGAAAACGTTATGCTCCTTAGAAGCAAACGTATAGTGGGTGCAACAGAGGCTGCAATTCCAACGACGGTCAACACAAGGGATCTGCTTATTAGGTTTATAGTAGAGGAGAGGTTGCGTGAAAATATGATGACAGGAATGAGATGGTTTGACATTCGCAGACTATGGCACGACCCCCTCTTCCCGGAGATGAAGACTATCGTAACACACACACTTGGAACAGAGACCTATACGCTAACCGAGAAGAGACTATCTCTCAGAATACCACTTAA
>JAUYTH010000228.1 GCA_030695165.1 Bacteroidales bacterium | reverse complement strand
GGAGCCTCTTCGGGTATCGGCAAAGGATTGGCTGAACTGCTTGTTAAAGAGGGATATATAGTTGGAATTACAGGAAGAAGGGTAGCTTTGCTAAATGAATTAAAAAGCACTGCACCAAATTCATACATCGTAAAGAGTTTTGACGTTAATGATTACTCAAATGTAGAGTCAAATTTAGATGATCTTGCAAATCAACTTGGAGATGTAGAGCTCTTTATATTAAGTTCCGGCACAGGTAAAAGAAATCCGGAACTTGAGCTATCTTATGAGCTTATGACACTCAATACAAATATAACAGGCTTCACTTCCGTTATAAACTGGGCCTATAAATACTTTGAAAAGAGGGGTGGGGGCTATCTATCTGCTATAACATCTATTGCAGGATTTCGCGGGTTCTCTATGTCCCCATCATACTCCGCATCTAAGTCTTTTCAAATGAAATATATGGAGGCCTTAAGACAAAAATCAAGATGTGATGGCAATAAAATTTCTGTTACAGATATTCGCCCCGGCTTTGTAGACACAGCGATGGGAAACGGGGAGGGGGCATTCTGGATTGCCTCTGTGGAGAAGAGTTCTGTTCAGATACTATCTGCTATTAAAAGAAGAAAAGGGGTTGCATATATAACAAAAAGATGGTTTTTTGTTGCTCTTTTTTTAAGATTAATTCCTAGTGCAATTTTTGAAAGGGTAAGAGTGTAATCTACCCTCATTTTTTATTAAATTTGTCTAAAACCTCAATATATGGAGAGCTATATAGATAAAATTTCATTTTGCATTCAGAAAGGAAAAATTGATTCAAAATCTCCTTATCCACCCGAAATGAAAGGTGAGCCCGGAGCAGACGAACTTACAATGGAGGCACTGAAAAACGGCCTCGTAGCAAATGATATTCTTACAAAAGCAATGATTCCTGCTATGGGAGTTGTTGGGGAGTTGTTCAAAGAGAAAAAACTTTTCGTTCCACAGGTTCTTATGTCGGCAAAAGCTATGAGCAGTGCAATGCGGCACCTCAAGCCATATTTCGCCTCCGGAGAGTTAAAACAAAAGGGGCTTTTTATTGTTGGAACAGTCGCCGGAGATCTTCACGATATTGGTAAAAACTTGGTATCAATGATGATAGAGGGATCGGGATGGAGCGTCTTGGATTTAGGCGTAGATGTTAAATCGGAACAATTTATTGAGGCAGTAAGAGATAATCCCGGGTCAGTACTTGGTATGTCTGCACTACTCACTACTACAATGGAGTCGATGGAGAGATCGGTAAAGGAGATAAAAAAGATCTATCCGAATCAAAGGATAATGGTTGGGGGTGCTCCTTTAAATAGTGATTTTGCTAAAAGAATCGGAGCAGATTTTTACGCTCCGAATCCTCAATCTGCTGTTGAATATCTTGGAAACATTATATAATCTCTTTATATGAAAGCAGTTCCACTACATCTGGTTTTTGGATTTTTAGGAAGTGGTAAAACTACTTTTTTAAAAATCATTCTTGACCGATTAGGCTCTAAAAAGAGGATTGGTCTTATTCAGAACGAGTTTAGTCTCTCTCAAATTGAATCAGAGTTTCTAAATCAAAGCAATATTGAGTTCTCTCTTATGGAGGTAAACAGGGGTTCGCTCACCTGTCTATCTCAATCAGAAAACTTTATACCAGACCTTGTAGCTTTTATTAAACGGGAGAATCCAGAAATACTTTTTATTGAAGCCTCCGGACTTTCAGATCCTATAAAAGTAATTAAACTTTTTGAATCTCCATTATTGGAAAAACTTGTGTATCTCTCTAAATCATACGTAGTTGTAGATGCTTCAAGGTTTTATCACGAAGTAACTTTTCTCAGAAGTATTCGTAATCAGATTAAACACGCAGAAACGGTTATATTGAATAAATACGACAAACTTAACAGACTCGAGTCTCCTGAAGAGATTGTTGTGAGTTACAACTTCAAGAAGATAGAGTCTTGGATCTCAGATATTAATCCATTTGCACCTATTATCCCAACAACCTACTCCGATATGCCTAAAGATGAGCTTGATCTTATCTATTCTGAGGGTTCCGGTTTACAGAATAAAAACTATTTAATAACCAGAGTTATTACTACAGATAAAAAATTCAGCAAAGAGGAGATATCTGCAATAACTCAACTTTTAACAGAGTGTTTCAAAGCAAAGGGATATATACTCAACGATAAAAATGAGAGCCTAGCTCTGAGAGCAGAAAACGGGAATGTGAACATAATACCATATAACAATACTATTGGAAGTTCTGAGATAATTCTCATTGGAGAGAATAATAAAATCTCATCTTTAACCAAACATCTCTTTCGATGAGAGATTTTTTCAAATACTCTTTTTTTGTCTCAGATCTTAAGCTGAATATCAAGGATTTTCAACTTAAAACCGGTCCTGGATTTGAGGAGGAGATTGCCCATTTAATTGACTCATACTCTAACATTGAAGCAAGGGGAGGGTATATTAATTTACCGGCAGAAGAGGTTAAACTGGATATGGGAAGAAGGATT
>JAUYTH010000225.1 GCA_030695165.1 Bacteroidales bacterium | reverse complement strand
GGGGCGGTTATACAGGAGAGGGGGCAAAAACAGTTATCCCATCTAAGGCCTACGCAAAGATATCTATGAGAATCGTACCTAACCAGGATAACAAAAAGATTGCGAAACTATTTGAAGAGCACTTTATCTCTCTGGCACCAGTAGGGGTAAAGATTAAAGTGACACCTCACCACGGCGGTCAGGGGTTCCTGTGCCCTATATCATCTAAAGTTTATAAATCTGCCTCAAGAGCAATAGGTGAGGTTTATGGTTTAGATCCGGTACCGAGTCGCGGAGGCGGAAGTATTCCTGTACTTGCAGATTTGCAGACTATTCTAAATGCAAATCCTCTGCTTATGGGCTTTGGTCTGGAGAGGGATGTTATCCACTCACCAAATGAGAGTTATCTCCTTAGTCAGTTTTTCAAAGGGATTGAGTCAATTGCTCTCTTCTACAACTACTATAATGAATAATAATTATTAGCTTTGCAGCCGATGACTAATTCAACAACATACTTTTTCTTCTGTTTCTTTTTTGGACTGCAAAAGGGGCCGGTATGTTATTGAAGAGTAGTTACAATAATATTAAGGTCCCGTTTTTCGGGGCCTTTTTTTTTAACCTTTATTGATGAAAACTATGAGTACAAAAAAAGAGGTAAGCGTAGCAATCCAAGGTGGATTCGGGGCTTTTCACGAAATTGCGGCTAAGCAGTTCTTTGAACACAACTACGTTAAAATAGTCCCTTGTGATACCTTTTCGGACCTGTTTGAAGAGTTGCAAAAGAAGAAGCCAGATTGTGGAATTGTGGCGGTTGAGAACTCGGTAGCCGGTTCACTGCTTCAAAACCATTCATTTATTCACGAAAGCAATCTCCCTGTGGTGGGAGAACAATATATAAGGGTAGTACAGAATCTTTTGGCTCTGCCAGGCGAGAGTGTGAGTGATATTAAAGAGATACACTCCCACCCTGTTGCAATAATGCAGTGTCACCTCTTTCTAAATGAGCTTCGTAAAAATGGGGTAAAGATTATTGACTCTGTAGATACCGCACTAAGTGCAAAACGCATAAGAGACGAAAATCTTAAAGGTGTTGGAGCTCTTGCCAGCGAACTTGCGGCAAATATGTACAATCTGGAGATAATTAAAGCGGGGGTAGAGAGCAACAAGAGAAACTATACACGTTTTATTATAATTGCAACAAATAAAAAGGTTATAGATATCCTGAGGCTCACCCCACAAACAATAAACAAGGCCTCACTCTGCTTCTCCCTCCCCCATACAAAGGGGAAGCTCTCTCACGTACTCTCTGTTCTCTCTATATACGATATGAACCTCACAAAAATTCAGTCACTGCCTATAGTTGGAAAGGATTGGGAGTATCACTTTTATACCGATTTGATATTTGATGATTATAAAAGATATCGCCAGGCTCTGGATGCCATAGCTCCAATTACTGAGAACCTTAAGGTTATCGGAGAGTACAGGCAAGGTCACAGGCCGGACAGAGATTAATCCTCCATCCAGGCTATCTTTTGAACCGGATTGTGACTCTGCGATATTATCTCTCCATAAAGATTTGGTCTTCTTGCATTTGTATACCTTGAACCACCTGCAGTTATAAGTTTCCCCGGAGTGATTAGAGCGGTCTCTAAATCGTCTCCAAGTTTGCGGCACTCTGCAACAATATCTCCGTATGGATCAATAATCATTGAGCAACCGTTTTTGAGCTGATCATCATCCATCCCTATCGGGTTAGAGAAGACCACATAGATTCCGTTGTCGTGCGCTCTTGAAGGGAGCCACTTCATAAGCCACTCTCTACCCTTTGGGCCGTCAAACTCCTGCCGTAGAGATGTCGGGTCCACCTCTCTGTTAATCCATAATTTAGGATCTACAAAACCCGATCCGGGACGTTTGGATGGGGTACACATTGTTACGTGAGGCATAAAAATAATGTCTGCACCAAGCAGCTTTGTTGCCCTTACATTCTCCAGAATGTTATTGTCGTAGCATATGAGAATTCCACATCTCCAGCCGTAGAGATCAAAAACTGTGTAACTGTTACCGGCAGTAAGGTGAGGGTTAATAAAAGGGTGTAGTTTTCGGTGTTTGGCAACAACACCATCCGATGTCACACAAACATAGGCTTTGTAAATATTTCCGTTTTTATCCTTCTCAAAGAGCCCTGCCAGAATTGCAATATTGTACTCCGAAGCTATCTCAGTGAGGTTATTCATACTCTCTCCGTCGGGGATATACTCTGCTATATCCAAGAGCTCCTTTTTACTTAACTTTCGTGCAAAGGTATATCCTGTTAGAGAGCACTCGTGAAAAGCAATCACATTGGAGCCCTCTGCGGCTGCCTCAGCAGATAGTCTCTCAATTATTGCAAGGTTGTAACCTTTGTCTGCAGATCTGGATTCAAACTGAGCTGTAGAGATTTTGATATTTTCCATAACCGGTTGGTTTTAGACAAATATACAAAAAAAAAGAGGCGCTAAGCCTCTTTAGTAATCTGTAGGGAACCGGTGAATTTATCAACCATTTTTCGTGCATAAGGGAGTTTGATTGAGAGTGTTTTTTTACTCTCAGATGGTGAATGGTACATTGCATCAACCATTATTGCCTCACATATAGACCTGAGTCCTCTGGCCCCCAATTTATAATCTACAGCAGTATCTACAATATAGTCCAGAACACTCTCTTCAATTTTAAGTTTTACGCCGTCCAGTTCAAATAGCTTAATATATTGGCGTACAAGGGCGTTCTTCGGCTCTGTAAGTATTCTTCTCAACGCTTTTTTATCAAGTGCCTCAAGGTAGGTAAGAACCGGAAGGCGACCGATAATCTCAGGAATTAGCCCGTAAGATCTAAGATCCTGTGGTGCAATATATTTAAGAAGATTATTCCTGTCTATCTTCTCTTTTTTGATCATTGTTCCGTAACCTACAACCTGTGTGTTGAGCCTTTGAGAGATCTTTCTGTCAATTCCTTCAAATGCTCCTCCACATATAAAGAGGATATTCTTTGTATTAACTGCAATCATCCGCTGCTCCGGGTGTTTTCTCCCCCCTTGCGGCGGAACATTTACCACGCTTCCCTCAAGAAGTTTTAGCATAGCCTGCTGCACGCCCTCTCCGGAGACATCTCTGGTGATTGATGGATTGTCACTTTTGCGGGCAATCTTGTCTATCTCGTCAATAAATACAATTCCTCTTTGTGCTCTGTCCACATCATAGTCTGCCTCCTGAAGTAGTCTGGTAAGGATACTCTCAACATCCTCTCCCACATAACCTGCCTCTGTCAAAACTGTTGCATCTACGATGGTAAAGGGGACATCCAACATCTTTGCTATTGACCTGGCTAAGAGTGTCTTTCCTGTGCCTGTCTGACCTACAAGAAGAATATTGGATTTTTCAAGATCCATATCGTCATCGGCGTGATTATTAATCCTTTTGTAGTGGTTGTAGACAGCCACAGCAAGGTATCTTTTGGCCTGGTCCTGTCCAATTACATATTGGTCAAGAAACTGGGTAATCTCTTTGGGTTTAAGCATCTTGGCGGCAGATGCCAAGGTGCCGTTCTTGGCCCTCTTTGCGCTTAATGCCTCCTTGGAGTAGTCAAGAGCCTGCTGGGCACATTCATTGCAGATGGCAGACATGTCTCCTGTGATAAGGACATCAACCTCATCTTTGCCTCTTCCGCAAAATGAACAGAAGTCGTTGTATTTAGAAGGCATCTCTCTATTTTTTATTTGGATTGGTAAGGATTTCGTCAATCATCCCGTACTCTTTGGCCTCCAGTGCTCTCATCCAGTAATCTCTGTCGGCATCTTTCTCTATCTGCTCGTATGGTTTGCCGGTGTGATATGAGATTATCTCGTAAAGCTCTTTTTTAAGAGTTACAATCTGCTTGGCAGTAATCTCTATATCGCTCGCCTGGCCCTCTGCTCCGCCCATAGGCTGGTGAATCATAACCCTTGAGTGAGGGAGAACAGAGCGTTTTCCCTTTGCACCTGAAGTGAGTAGAATTGCAGACATTGAGGCTGCCATACCGGTGCAAATTGTGGCAACTTCAGATGATACCAGCTGCATTGTATCGTAGATACCAAGTCCGGCATAAACACCTCCTCCCGGAGAGTTTATATAGAGCTGGATATCCGATTTAGACTCTGTTGAATCCAGATACAGAAGTTGAGCCTGAATAATATTGGCAACATCATCATTAATGGGAACTCCCAAAAAGATAATTCTATCCATCATCAGCCTGGAAAAGACATCCATTGCGGCAATGTTGAGCTGTCTCTCCTCAATAATTGTTGGGTTAATGTATGCACTGTAAAGTGAGTTTACCCTGTGAAGAGTCAGACTGCTTATACCTCTGTGCTTAATTGCATATTTTTCAAAATCAGTAGCCATAACTCGTTTTTTTGTAAAATTAAAAATTATTTAGTGAGCTCGTGCAGTTTTTCAATCGATATCCCCTTTTTGTCCAGGGTTACAACAGAACGAACATAGTCCAAAACCAAATCATCCTCTACCTTCTCATAAATCCTTTTACCCTCTTTATCATTTGCAAGCAGAGAATCTGCATAGTGGTCTATCTGCTCTGCAGGAGCATTATTAAGACCGTACATTGCAAACTGGTAAGCTGCTATCTTTCTTGCGTGGTCCATAAGATTCTCTCTGGTAAGCTTAATATCCTGCTCTTTTGTAATGTACTGACGAACCATCTGCCAACGGAAATCCTTAAGGAAGAGAGGAAAATCTTTCTCTATCTCCTCCATAGTGAACTTACCCTCATTGGCGCTATGCAGCCATCTCTTGAGGAACTGCTCCGGTAGAGCAATTGCTGCCTTCTCAATGAGAGCTTCCCTTGCATCCAGCATAAACCTGTAGTCGCTCTCCTGGGTATATTCAAATTTTATCCTTTCCAGTATCTTATCGTTAAACTCCTTCTCACTTGTAACTGCGCCCGCTCCAAACATCCTGTCGAAGAGCTCCTGGTTCAACTGTGCGTCCTCAAATCTCTTTACCTCTTTAATCACAACGTTAAATTGAGGATTTAAAGCTGCCAGCTCCTCTTTTTTAACTTTAAGCAGAGCTGCTCTGTCGGTTTCGTTCTTAAAAGTTTTATTTACATCAATCGCAAACTCATCTCCGCTCTTTTTGCCTATGAAGCTCTTTTTAATCTTTGAATCTTCAATTGACCTTAAAGCAATATATGCCCCCTCAATTGTTGTTCCCTCCTGTACAAGATCTGCAACAATGAAATCCTCCTCTGCCACGCTATCTGCTGCAACCAGTTGACCGTATTGCTTGAGCAGATTACTGCGATACTTGAGCATCTCCTGCTCACTTATTTCAACTTCGTAATATGGGATCTTGTCCTTTGATGTCAGGTTAATCTCAACCTTAGGAGCCATTGCAAGGTCAAAAGATACCTCAAATTGTTCGTCGCTCTCCCAGTCAATCGGTTTCTGTTCGCTCTCATTAGGAAGCGGTTCTCCTATAATATTTAAATTATTCTCTGTAATATAGTTATTAAGACCATCTGAGATAACTCCGTTAACGGCATCCAGCAGGGCTGCCCTCCCGTGTGTCTTCTCTATGAAACTCATAGGAGCCATACCCTTACGAAACCCTTTAATATCTGCTTTACGACGGTAATCGCTAAGAATCTTCTTTCTCTTCTCTGTGTAGTCCTCTTTTTCGATTGCAAGTGTGACTATAAGCGTCAAGTCGTCTGTACTCTTTTGTGTGATCTTCATATACTATTATTTAATTCTTAATCAACCTTATAAGTAAAAAGCAGATATCCCAAAGGGTATCTGCCTTT
>JAUYTH010000215.1 GCA_030695165.1 Bacteroidales bacterium | reverse complement strand
GGGGCTATGATATTTGGAATTGATCAGTTTTTCTATAACTACAGGTCTATCCCTTGTGATGGCGGGCCCACTTATGACTCCTCAGATTTAAGAGATCTCCTTAAGGTCTCTCCTCTACAATAAAGATCTCTTCGTCCTCCTCCATAAAGAGATACTGCTCCCTGGCATATTTTTCAAGTGAATCCCTGTTTGAGGTAAGCTCCCGGAGTTTCTCTTCGGTACTCTTTATAGACTCCTTGTAGTACTCTTTCTGGGACTCCTGTCTACCGATGTTGAGAACCACCCTGGACCACTCAATGAGATTGTTTGAGTCGAAAAAAGTTATCCATATTACAAATGCCAAACCTGTAACAAGATATTTGTTCCGGACAAATTTCATAATCCGCGAATCAATAAAGGTGTGCCATCTCTCTTTTAGTCTCAAAACTTCAATTTTTTACAAAATTAATAATAATTTTGTCCTTTGGTATTAATTTTAAATGAGCGATATGATCAAACCAACATTATTGATTTTGGCTGCAGGAATGGGAAGCAGATACGGAGGACTTAAGCAGCTGGATGGAGTGGGCCCGAATGGTGAAACAATTATGGATTACTCCGTTTACGATGCCATTCAGGCCGGGTTCGGGGGTGTTGTATTTGTGATCCGTAAATTTTTTCGGGAAGATTTTGAGGCCAGAGTCAGGAGTCGTTATGGAGACTCTATCGAGATCAGTTTTGTGGAGCAGGAGCTGGATGTTATTCCTAAAGGATTTTCTCTAAACTCTTTAAGAGAGAAGCCTTGGGGAACAGGACACGCAGTTCTGGTTGCCCATAGCAAGATAACAACACCTTTTGCAGTAATAAATGCAGATGATTACTACGGACAGAGATCATTTAAGGTTATTGCAGATTATCTCGTTAAGGTTGCCGGCAGCAAAGGAGAGTTCTCTATGGTGGGGTTCCGTACAGGAAATACCCTCTCCGAATCTGGATCTGTATCAAGAGGGGTCTGTACAGTAGGGAGCAATGGGTTTTTGGTCTCGGTAGAGGAGCATCACAATATAAAAAGAGAGGATGGTGTGATTACAGGTGAGAACTGCAAAGGAGAGAGAGTTAAAATCGAAGATGATACTCCCGTCTCAATGAATATGTGGGGTTTCACTCCCGATCTTTTTGAACAGGGGTGGAGGCTCTTTGGAGAATTTCTAAAGGAGAGGGGAGATGAAACTAAAAGTGAATTTTATATACCCTTTATTGTAAACAAATTGCTTGAGGAGGGTTATGCCACTTGCAGAGTTCTCTCTACACCGGATTTGTGGTTCGGAGTGACCTATAAACAGGACGGTGAGTCGGTGACAAAAAGAATCAGTGAGCTGTGCGATAAGGGAGTCTACACCACTCCACTCTTTAAGAAAAACGATTAATCTATGCTAAAAAGATACTCTTACTTCCTTCCCGACATTACAGAGAGCTGGTTTCTAATTGGTGTGCTGGCTATCGGAGGGTCAATATTGGGTGCATTGGTAACAATGTTGATCAATGTGATATTCCCGGGCTTCTTTGGGTGGGGAGAGTTAATCACCTATCCTCTGATCTTTATTCCGCCGGCAGCTCTTATCTACTTCTCTGTTAGAAGTGATGAAAGGATATCTCTTCTAAAAGGGGATTCCAACCGGGTATCTGTGAAGATTAACAGCCCAAATTTTGGATCTATTGGCGCACTGCTCTCGTTTATTATGATACTACCTCTGGTCTTTGCCTTTAACCTGGTTACAGAACCACTCTCAATGTGGATGGAGGTTCCTCAGTTCTTTAAAGATCTTATGCTTCAGATTCAAACCAATAAATTGAGCAGCTTTCTTGCTATTGTGATTTTTGCCCCTCTGCTGGAGGAGATCTTTTGCAGGGGTATAATTCTAAGGGGTCTTTTACATCATACCACTCCGGCTAAGGCAATTATCTGGAGTGCCGTTATGTTCGGGGTGATGCATCTAAACCCCTGGCAGGCTTTGCCCGCATTTTTGCTGGGTCTTCTAATGGGTTGGATCTACTGGAGAACACGCTCACTTTGGATTGTGATATTCATTCACTTCATAAACAATGGATTCTCATATCTCATTACAATTCTATTTCCGGAGATACCCGTGGATTTCGGTTTTGCAGATTTTATCCCGGGTAACTACTACTATTTAATCTACATTTTGGCACTCATCTACACAGTTGGTGTCATCTTTTATATGGACAAACTTTATGGAAAAATTATACCCTCTCAAATTTAATCCCATACTCAAAGAGCGGGTTTGGGGCGGCTCCGACATAATCAAGAGTCTTGGCAAAGAGAGCAGCTCAGATAAACCTGTTGGTGAGAGCTGGGAGATTAGCGGTGTTGAGGATGATGTCTCTCTTGTCTCAAACGGGTTTTTGGAGGGAAATGACCTCAACGATCTGGTGGAGATATACCTGGGAGATCTTGTAGGAGACTCTATATACGACAGATACGGAGATGAGTTTCCTCTTCTTGTAAAAATTCTGGATATCCAGGAGAACCTCTCTCTTCAGATTCACCCGGATGATCAAACCGCGATGGAGAGGCACAACAGCTACGGAAAGACAGAGTGTTGGTATATTCTTGAGGCCTCGCCCTCTGCTAAGATATTTTTGGGGCTTAACCGGGAGCTCACACCTAAAGAGCTCTTCGACAAATGCGGTGATGATTCAATAGTTGATGCTCTTAATATGATAAAACCTGTTAAAGGGGATATTATCTATATTAAACCGGGAACTCTTCACGCAGCAACCGGCGGGATTCTGGTTGCAGAGATTCAGCAGGTATCGGATGTAACCTACAGAGTCTATGATTGGGGTAGGGAGAGGAGTCCAAAAACTGCAAGAGAGATGCATCTGGATCTTGCAATAGATTGCATAAACTATGAAAAGCTTGATCCCTCTACAGTTGTTCTAAAGGGGGGGAGTGCAGATAATCCCTATTTCAAGATTAAAAGAGTTGATATTGAGAGCAACTACAGAGCAGAGAGTCACCTGTTTGGAAGTTTTATCATCTACTTTTGCATTGAAGGAGATGGAGTTATAAACGGAGGTGGTATGAAGCAGAGTATTAAAAAAGGGGAGGTTATTCTTGTCCCGGCCTATATGGGAGAGTACTCGTGGGAGGGTAAATGCTCACTGCTTGAGATTACAGGTAAAGCGTGATTGCTCTACTCATCTGAGTCGTTATCCATCTCCAGAAATCCCATAACCCCATCCATATCTCTTCTATCTTTCTTAGTTGGACGACCTGTCCCTCTATCTCTGTAGAGAAAGAGGCTCTCTTTGGGTGCATTGAGCTTTGCCAACTCCTCTTCCGGTGTTAGATTCTCAATATAGTTGGGGACAAGTCGTGCAGGCTGTCTTTTATCTATTGGCTCAATAATCTTAAACTCAAAAAAAATATTGAGCTTCCTTACAACCAGTTCATCCCCTGCCCTAACCTCTCTGGATGCCTTGGCCTCTGTTCCATTTACCTTTACCTTCCCGGATTTGCACGCATCTGCAGCATCACTTCTGGTTTTGAAGATGCGAACTGACCACAGATATTTATCCAACCTGCTCATATTAGTTTTCTAAAGCTTTATCTATTTTGTGTTGAAGAGATTCATTGTCCTTTCTGGGCCTATAGCTGCAAAAGACTTAGAGGCCTCGGCAGCCTTTGTGAGAATATCGGGCAGAATTTTTTTCTCCTCATCACTCCAGGTCCCCAGGACATAATCTATCTGCCTCCCCTTTGAGAAGTTATCTCCAATTCCTATTCGAAGACGGGTGTAGGCTGTAGAACCAAGCGTTTCGCAAATATCTCTAAGCCCGTTGTGACCTCCGTCGCTCCCCTGCTTTCTCATCCTTATTGTGCCCAAAGGGAGTGATAAATCGTCAACAATAACCAGCATATTCTCAACAGGAATCTTCTCCTTTTGAAGCCAGTAGTTAACCGCCTTGCCACTCAAATTCATATAGGTAGATGGCTTAAGCAGGATTAACTTATTGCCCTTAAAACGGTACTCAGCAACCGAACCGTACCTTGACGAACTAAAAATGGTATTGGATGCCTGAGCCCAGGCGTCCAATACCATAAAACCTATATTATGGCGAGTATCAGCATATTCAAATCCGATATTTCCTAAACCAACTATCAGATAGCTCATACTCTCTCCTGTTTACTATTTTCCTCCGGCAGCAGCAGCGGCGGCAGCGGCTCCGATAGCTGCACGTGTCATCTTAACTGCGCAAATAATTGTTGTCTTTGCAGTAAGGATCTGCACTTTATCTATTTTAATATCTCCGGCAGAGATTGATTTGCCAACTCCAAGATTCGAAATATCTATGGTGATGTTATCCGGAAGATCTTTAACATTTGCAGAGATTTTAACTTTCCTTGTATTTAGGATTAGTTTACCACCCTGGCGTACACCCTCTGAGTTACCTGTTATAAGAATAGGTACGTTTATAACAACCGGTCTTGTCTCTGTTACAGAAAGAAAATCCATATGCAATGGCTCATCTGTCATTGGATGAAACTGAGATGCGTGATGAACAGAGTTGTATTTTTTACCGTCAATCTCAAGCTCAATTATATATGAGTTAGGTGTGTTGAGAATCTGATTAAGATCTCTGTCATAAACAGAGAAGTGAATGTTTGGCATTTCGGGACCGTACAGAACACAAGGGATTTGATTGTCTCTTCTCATCTGTGCTGTTTTGCCTTTTTTTGTAATCTCTCTTGGATTACCTTTTAATGTAATTGTTTTCATAAATGTGATTTAAAATGTGTTACTCAACCCGGAATGGTCCGGATCCCATTGCACCAAAAAAGTCTCCTTTTTTAGAGGGGGCAAAGATATAAAAAATAATCTATTTAATCATTTCGCTGGCAAAATTCCAGTCAAATCCCTTATAGAAAGCATCCAGAAAGCTATTTTCGGGATTTTGAATGTAGGTACTCACCCCGGAATATTTTTTTATCTCCAGATCTATAAAGCTTGGGGTGTTCCACTTAGCGATAATAACCTTATCCAGAGATGCGCTGAAAGCTGCATACTCCACAGGGGTGGCAATCTTCTCTATCAGGTGACCCAGGTCCCAGAACCAACTTTTGTTCAGCCGGAAATAGGGTTGAATACTACTCATCGTGAGAGTGGCAATTTTACTCCTGTTATTATTGAATATGCTCTTTGTAACATCTGCCAGTTGTTTTAGCTCTGCGGTTTTGTAGATTGATATGGTTGCAGATTGGTGCACTCCGGACTGGTTGTTATAATAGTTATAGAAGAGTTGACAGGTCTGTTCCAGATCCAATTTTGTCTGGAAAAGTGAGTTCATTATCTGGTCGTATGGGAAACCGTATGCAAGAATCTCTGTGGGAGATGCAACTATATAATCTGCTTTATCTTTAAGCTCATATATGGTTTCGATTCCACCCATAAAACAGCAATCAAAGATTATAAATGAGAAGCGAAAAGGGAGGGCTCCCTTAAGCTCCTTA
>JAUYTH010000216.1 GCA_030695165.1 Bacteroidales bacterium | reverse complement strand
ACTTTATTGGAAAGATCTGTGGATAAGATAGTATCCCAAAGCGGGTGAACACCGGCCCGGGCTTTTCCACGCCATATTTTAATCTTCTCACTAAATGTATAATCTCTGCACGAAAGCGATGGTAAAAAGATCCCCGTTATTATTGACCTCATATCCCGTGTTGTACCAATCCCAATGCTGTGCATAGCTTTATCCCGCAATTTAAGGTAGTCCAGGGGAATTTTGTCTGTAATTGGTGCGGCCTCTAGTTTTCGTACCACTCTCCTGTTCCCGGCATCCCTGTATTTTTTGAGCATATATTGGTAAGCCATTTTTTCTGATTCAAAATGGCTAGACATCTGCCCAACCCCAATGTATGCGTGGTATAATTCCGGTGATTGTGCAGCCGCGATTATACCAATAAAGGTTCCCCCGGAGCGACCCATAAGGTAAATCTTCTCCTGTCCAAAGCGCTTACGCAGATAGTTGGTAACCTCCTTTGTATCCGATATCATCTGCTCCAGCGTCATCGACTCCTTGGTTATGCCTGCGTTGTATGATAGCCCCGAGCCTCTCTGCTCCCACCAAACCACAGTGAAATGCTCTTCGAGCCCGGTTGGGAATTTTTTTGAAAGAAAATAATCCGGAATTCCTCCGTGAACATAAAGCAATACCGGATTTTTTAAATCTTTGCTTTGAATAAACATACCCTGCTCCAAACCATTAATATTGACAAAGACTTTTTCTGATAGGCTCCCTTCCAGCAGCTTCCCGGTCTCATCAAGAAATGGAGCAGATTTTCCAGGACTGTATATCTGTAATATAATAACAATGATTAAAATCAATGTCGCCAGGAATGAGATCAAAACTAAAATCATACTTAAAGCTGTTTTTACAAATAGGCCCATAACTTATTGGATTAACTAATTGTTTTTCTTTATTATTAAGTATCAAAAATAGAGACTACATTATTACAGATAAAGCAAAAGAGGATGAGGGAGCTACTTCGGGTATTGATGGTAGGTATTCATTGGTTGGAGGTGTAAATTCAAAGCAACTAAAATCAACCTCTTTTTTTTACACTTTTAATGATCTTATCGGCCGCTAACCTGCCTGTAAGTATTGACATCGGAACTCCTGCAGGGCTGTATGCCCATTGGCCTGCCTGGAAAATAGAGGGAACAGGAGTAAAGACCGACCGATCTGAGATCTGGATTTTGTTTACAACCGGCATTATCTTTTCAAACGACCAACCAACGATAGAGCCCTCGGAGCTGCCAACCCTACTCTCTATGCTTAAGGGGGAGAACGAAAAACGTTCGATAATTTTATCTTTTAGCATCGGGTAGACAGATTGTGAGATCACATCTATTATACGGTTCTCTAACTCCTGCACAAACTCACTAAGCCAACCGGCAGTTTGGATTTTTTTAAACAGATCATACTCTGCAAGAAAGCTGATAATCATCCCCGTTTTCCCCTCAGGAACCAATTGGGAGTCTTTAAGACCCGGAATAGAGATCTCATAAGTGTTGAGCTTAGTAAACTTGTCCAGCCAGGTTAATACTTGCTCTTTCTTGACTGACTCAAAATTTCTAATCAGTAGATCCAGTTCGCTCCTGTGAGTCTCGCCTAAGCCCAATTTTGATGGTGTATAAAAGAAGTGACCGTTAGCTATCTTACCGAAGCTCTCAAGTGGTTCGTCTATTTCGAGAAACAGAGAGAAAACAGAGTCACAGCCTCTGTTTTTCAACATCTTGATTTTTGTCTCCTCCAGTTTTGTTTTGACCTTATCCTCTACCCCCTGCACATCTAATATATTATAAAACGTTTTAAGATCTGCAGCCCAGATAAGATTCCGATATTTATAATCTACATAATTTTGGTCCTTTAGAAGAGATCCACCTGGCAAAACTTCTATGATTTTTGTTTCGGTTTTTATCTCTCCTCCATTTTCCAATATTTTGTTTTTCAAGGCATCACATAACTTATTGACACCACCTTTTGGATAGAAATAGTCGAGATACAAAGAGAAATAGCTCAAAGCAAAGAAGGCAGGTGTGTTTTTAAAGAAGTGCTGCGAAATTATGTCGTTCAATGCCGGGTTTTTTACTACTGTTTTAAGATAATCTTCTACCGGCATATTCATCCGGTTTATCTTCCCAACGGTAAAAATGAATTTTGGTAACCAGGGGAGAAGCTTTTTGAAAATAAACTCTCTATCCCTCTTTAAATCTTTGAACACAGGATTCTCTATTCCATAAAGAACCTCCATATGTTTCATTATTTTCTTGATTATTTTTAAAACATCATCTATTTCGCCGTCACTCTCCGGGAAAAATTTCACGAGAAGCTCCCTGTATTTTTGCAAATCCGCTACTGTGTTGATGTCAATAATTTCATTTTCTATGCCTAATGACACAGGACTCTTTACAACCTCAAGATCTATCTTGAGCTCTTTTAACATCGGAAAGATGATTCCGGCATCTTCCAGTGCCCTCACCCCGGCTTCAAAATGAAATCCATTATGGGTAAAAGAGTTAACCAGCCCCCCAAGCTCTCTGTTTTTCTCTATCAGCAAAACTCTCTCCCCGGCTCGTGAAAGATAGGCAGCAGAAGTTAAGCCGGCTATACCTCCACCAACAACAATTGTGTCGTAAATATTCTCTTGCAGATTCATATCATTCAATTCAAGACTTATATCCCATAATTGAGCGGCTACCTCTTTATCTAAAGCAGGTGGAGCGGGCTCCTCCTGAGTGGTCAGGCTGAAGAACTTCCCGCCTACGCCCTCTATATCCCTTGAGACTCCCAGATAGTAGAGAGCCTCTGCAGATAGCTGCGGTGATTTTAATGTTTTGTCGAAAAAGTTTCTTTTAAACCAGCGGTAAAGAGCTCCATTCTCCTGCCCTGTCTCTGTTTTGACAGCTCCGGGGTGCATTGTATTGATTGTAACACCCGAGTTTTGGAAATCTTCGTCAAAAATAATCATAGACAATAGCTGCGAAGTCTTAGCAGAACCATAGCTTTTCAACCCCGAATATCTTCGCTTTTCCCAATTGAGATCATCCAGACGTAACCCCCAGGCGGCAAAGCGATGGCCTTCTGAACCAACCATTATGATTCTCGCCTTTTCCTGAGACTTGAGCTTTTCTCTTAACCGGTAGTTGATAATAAAGGTAGAGAGATAGTGAACAACAAAGAGCTTTTCAAGCCCATCTACAGTTAACTCTTTTTTGGTAAGGTATATACCGGCATTGTGTATGAGTACATCAATTGGTGAGTCCATCGTTGCAAGCTCCTCTGCAACCCGCTTTATCTCTGTTAAACTGCTCAAATCTGCAATTTTGTAATTGCAATTGACTCCAAACTCGCTTGTGATCTCTTTGCAAAGAGCTTGTGATTTTTGCTCATTTCTATTAACGGCCAAAATATCTGCTCCCATTGAAGCATACTTTCTGGCAGTATGATAGCCGATTCCCGATGTAGCACCGGTTATTACAACAACTCTGTTTTTAAAATCTTCTGTACAAATTTTAGGGGAAGAACCACTATTTTTAACCATTGCAAATATGTTCGACCACTTATACTCCTTAAAATATTGAAAGAATTTTCTACTGTTTCCCATATGCAAATCTTAACCAAACTTCCTCTTCATAAAATTTCTGTAGAGCTTACCAAACCTTGGAATATTGTCAAAAATATCTCCCCATAAATCGTAATAGTCTCTCTGCTCTGCAATTTTTCCCTCGTTATTTATCTTGAGCCTACTCGAACCATACAAAATTGAACTTGGATACTTTTTGAAACTGAGGGTCATCTCCCACTCCAGAAACACAATATCATTCTCCATCAAAGCATTAACAATATTCATCTTAAGCTCTTTAGACCGCATTGCCAGGCGCTCTGTCATCTCTGTAAAAGACTCTATGCCGCGTATCTCCTGAATGGTGTCCCTAAAATAGATATTTTTGTCGTAATATGGAAGAATATGAGACCAGTCCGGTCTGCCTTGAGTGTTGTATGTCTTTGACCAAAGCTCTTTTATAAGCTCAATTGTTATTTTATTATCAAAAACGTTTTGCTCTGTAGAGTTAATATCTTCGATATTCTGCATAAAATAATATTTAGTAGTATATAGGGGTACATTTTAAGGTTTTATCTCCTGTCACTGTGAAAATTGTTTTTTTGAAAGAGGGTGGTCCAAACGTGCCTTTTGCATTATTTGCATAGCCAAACCCCTCTTTGGGAATTCCTACCCTGTTTAAGTCCAGATTCTGGTTCCTATTCTCATCGTGAAAATATTTGAACGAATAATTTCCCGGTTTAATATTTTCAAGAACAATCACAGATTTACTCTCTTGTATCTCCCGAAAAACCCCGGAGATCTTTTCACCCTTTTCATTGCTAAAGACCAAAATTACCTGCCCATTACTGCTCCTTAACCCCTCTATCTCAATTCTTAACGAGACCTGTCCCAACAAAGAGAGAGGAGATAAAACTGCAATAAGCACCGATAGTAAAAATGTTTTCAATTTTTGCATCGGTTAAATTTAGTGCAATAATTGGTAATAGCAATGATTAGAATAGTCTCTATTTCTCTAATTTAATAGAAAGTCCAACCTGACACAACCTCTCATTTAGTGATTCTATCTCCAGTTGAGTATCTCAGGCATATCAATGCCGTTTTTATTGATATATACTGTGCGTCCAATAATTTTGCCCGGGTGTGGTTCCCCAATGCCCTAACAGCATCTTCTTTATATGGTAGATTTTTAACCAATTCAGACCTGTAAGTCAGTCCAATATCCGAGTCGATTATAATGCCTATGCAGGGCGGTTTCATAATCACGGGTAAGCAGTACCTCCTCCAAGTACAGCGGAGACTGTTTGACCTCATCCAAAGAGAGGTTAACAAATACTTTTGAATCATTCCAACTGATACGATCAGTCCATCTTGGAGAGATAAGGACCTTTTTTCCACCGAACCAGTTTGTTGTATCTATAATCAAATATCGGATTGCCCACGTCTCTTCATCAACAATAAAATCAACTATATGTCCTACTTCTCCATCATTTGCCTGAATATGGTAACCACTCACCTCATCGGTACTTCGCAAATGTGGATCCCAGTTTTTCTCCTGCTTATCTGTTTTGTTCCACTTCTCCCTGTCCCGAATAATATAGGGATATGAGCCCCACATACTCGCACCGTTCCAATATATCGGATACCCATAATACCCATAATAAGCTATCTCAAATTGGAGTGAAACCGGTTTGTCACTATTCAGAGAAGGGCTCTCCTCAACCTGTTTTTTACTCAAATTTATGTCGATTTGTTCTTCTTCTTTATTTACCGAGACCAATGCATAAGGTGAAATTAACACCCTATTACCTATGAGCCAGTTGCCGGTATCGGCAACGAGATAACGAACTGCCCAGTGCTTGTCATCGAAATAGAACTCCTTGACCTTACCGATTTCGCCATCTTTACTGTTTAATTTGTACCCTTTTAGGGATTTAACACTAATTAACATAACTGATCTCCTTTTATTAATTATAATTATTAAAATATAAAGCCCATTTAAGTCTATATCTGCCGAAGGTCACGTCGTATGTAGTCCAACCAAATTGATTGACCAAACGAATGTATATTTTTTATAGAAGAGCTCTTCATCATCTTTCCTCGTAAGAGAAGTATTTTAACCTCTTTTTTGAATATATTTAGAAAGAGTGAAGTTGAATAATATTAAGAGGAAGGGTATTGCATAATTAATGAAAAGAGTTGTAATATTCACCTATTGAACTGCAGATGTTTCCCACAGAATTGCTGCAGTTTCAAAAATTTGAACTGACAGTATTCTGTGAAACACATTAATTATGAGATATTTGAAAAACCCCTTTTTAAGATTTTAGCAATTTAAGAATTTTATATTGCAGGTATACAGCTATTTACACAAAATACTGCCAGTTTAAATTTTGAGCAAAAAATTATCTCTTATCATTCCCGGCTCCTGATATTTATATGCAGACATAACTACTTTTTCCAAAATTTCTTTGAGAATATTAAAATCATTGGGCTTGGTTATGTAAACATTTGCTCCATTATAGAATGTCTCATCCATATCCTTTTCATTATCGGATGTTGAGTAGATGGCTATGAAAATATCTTTTAACTTCTCGTTGCTCTTGATCTCTTTCAAACACTCCAATCCATTTTTCAGAGGCATATTGAGGTCAAGAAAAAGAAGATATGGAACTGGAATCTCTTCCACATTGAGCCATTCCATTAGTTGTGCCCCGTCATTTACTGTGCGAACAACGGTTTTAATTTTTAATTCAGAAAAAGCTAGTTTAAAAAGTAGCCTGTCCCCTTCATCATCATCTGCAAGTAGAATTTGGAATGGTTCGTTGTTCATTGTGAATTATTTTAAGGTGAAGTGGGTATATATATGTTAAAGGTAGCTCCTATATTCAATTCGCCGGTTGCGGTTATGATACCCTTATGGTTGTCAACTATCTTCTTTACGATAGAGAGACCAATGCCGGAGCCTTTGTACTCATCTTTGCTGTGAAGTTTTTGAAAGACATCAAATATTTTGGTGCTGAACTCATTTTCAAAACCGATACCATTATCGGATATGCTTATGTGGCAGTACTCTTTTTGCGGTAAGAGCCCCTCTATTTTTGATTTTTCGTTTTTAATAATGTGGCTATTTATTTTAATAATAGGAGGTTTTTTTGGATTTGAGAACTTGAGTGAGTTGCCAATAAGATTGTGCATAAGTTGACGAAACTGGAAAGGAATAATATGGACTCCGCAGCTCTCCTTCACCACTATTACAGCTTGTTTTTCTGCTATCTCCTCCTTAAACTCCATTTCTACCTCGTCTATAATTTTTTTGAGGTCTGCCTCTTCAAATTTTCTCTCGGCAGCACTTACACGAGAGAAGGCAAGGAGATCCTGAATAAGTTGCTGCATTCTCTCTGCAGACTGCTGCATAAAACGGAAATAATCTTTCCCGGAATCAGATAAGTTTTGACTCTCTTTATCTAAAATTATTCCTGCAAAAGTTTGCAGTTTGCGAAGCGGCTCTTGCATATCGTGACTAGAGACATAGGTGAATGCCTCCAGCTCTTTGTTCATATTCAATAGCTCTCTGTTTTTATTTTCGAGCAATTGGTTAGCCTCTTTTAGCTCCCGTGTTCTTTCGTCTACAGCTTTTTCCAATTTTAATTTTTCTGTTTTGCGCTCTTTTATCTCTTTTTTGAGTATCGATTTCTCTTTTAACTCTTTTTCTACTATCAGGTGTCTTACTTCTGTAATATCTGCAATAACAAGAAGAATTAACTGCTCTCTATGCGCTTTCTGAATAACCCGGCTTGCGTTGAGTGACATTATCTTCTCACCTAAGTTGAGGAAGGTGTGTTTCACTTCGTAGTTATAGAAGTGAGAATTTTTGGGAATTATATCTTCAAGCAATTCTCGCAGTGCAGGAATGTTCCACTGTTTGTTACCTAAATCATAAAGAAGCACTCCCTCGGTCTGCTCTTCGGCAACTCCGAATTTTTTATAGAAAGCTTTGTTTGCAGATTTTACCCGAAGGTCCTTTCCCAAAACAAGCATAGGTTCGTGCATAGTGGAGACTATGGCATCGGAGTATTCATACGACTCTGTGAGCAGGTCATTACGTGTTTGCAACTCCTGATTGGTGGTGGTAAGCTCTTCGTTGGCAGACTCTATCTCCTCTTTTGAAGTCTCAAGCTCTTCATTCACGGTTTGCAACTCTTCGTTGCTCGAAACCACCTCTTCAATTGCACTTTGAAACTCTTCGGTAAATGCCTCGTGCTCCTGCGCGATAGATAAGGCATCTGCGTGTGCCTCTGCTAACTCTTGCTCTAACCTCTTAATCCTTTGGTCTTTTGCGGGCGAGGTGTTATCTTCACTATTCACACGGTGAGAATCTATTTCCAGTTGTTCCTGTTCGGCAAAAAGAATAAGTAATAATGGCTCGCTCCACTCTATTGTAAGCGGAACTATTTCTAAACTTATAACTTTTACCTCTGAATTGATTTTCATTTCAATTCCGGTTTTACGAATGCGGTGTTTCGTCTTAATCACTTTTGAAATTGAACTACGCAATTCAAACGCAATTTCCGGTCGTGCCATTTTTAAAATATTGAACGTGGCCTTACCTTTTGGAAGAGTGAGAAAGAGATCTGTCTTTCCGCGAAACTGTACAATCTCCAACTGATGGTTTATAACGACACTTGAGGGCATAAACTCCGAAACAAGCACGGCATCTATAGCACTATCAAGCCCAAGTTGATTTACCGGGCTGTTTTTTATGTTTCGACTTGCCATCAAATTACTTTTCTCAGCAACTATTTGCTGTCCAAAGCGAGGCAAAAGTTCCGGAAGTCGTTGTGATCCTGAATTATTAACGCGTGAAAAGATTTTAAACTTTTTATTGAAGCTTGCAAAAAGATGAACAGACTGGCTAATGTTTTCTGAATTGCCAAGCATTAAAAAACCATTACTATTTAAAGCGTAATGAAAAGTGTTAATCACTTTTTTTTGTGCTGCGTTATCTAAGTAGATAAAGAGGTTGCAGCAACTTATAAAATCTAGACGCGAAAATGGTGGGTCGCTTAAGATATTATGCTGCGCAAACACGCACAAATCGCGCACGGCCTTATTCACACGAAAACCTCCGTCTGCTTTTGTGAAGAAACGCTGGATTCGTTTTGGCGAAACTGACTCTAACTCCTGCTTTGAGTAAATGCCAATCCGGGCTTTGTTTATTGCAGATCCACTTAGATCGGTTGCGAAAATCTGAACGGAAGTATTGTTGGGTTGACTCCCTTGTATCTCAAGCAACATCATAGCGATGGAGTAGGCCTCTTCTCCTGTTGCACACGC
>JAUYTH010000210.1 GCA_030695165.1 Bacteroidales bacterium | reverse complement strand
CTGTGGTAACCATCGATATAGTGGAATCTAAACGGTTTATCTTCGCGGATTTTTGTTATTGAGATCTTATCGTCGGAGATACCTTTGAGCCTGTTCTCTATGAGCAGGTGTGAAGAGAAGGTGGTTCTGAAATATATTTTGAATGTTACCAGGTTTGGCAGAACATTATGTGCGTTGTTTGAGGCAAGCATCCCAATATTGTATGTGGTTGTGCCCAGAAGATTGTCTACAGGAAATTTCACCTCGGATAGCTTGTTTAAAAATACTCTCATCCTCTCAATGGCATCGTCGCCAAATTGCGGGTATCCCGAGTGTGCGCTAATCCCTCTAATATTAACTTCATACAGTTGAATACCTTTTCCTGCGCGTATAAGTTTATTTTCTGTAGGCTCTCCCACAATAACATACTGGCAATCTTTTATAAGGTTGTTTGCAACCTTAGCCCCTTTGGAACCGATCTCCTCTCCGGCAACAAGAAGCAGACCGAAGTCTGTTTCGCCCTCACTCTCGAGCTCTTTACAGGCGTTGTAGGCTGCAATAATCTGACCTTTGGCATCACAAGCGCCTCTGCCAAAGATTTTGCCGTTATCTGCCCAGGGCTCTATATAGGGAGGAACAGTGTCCAGGTGAGTACAAAATACAATTTTTGGAGTGCCCCATTTGAAGAAGAGGTTTACGCTTCCATCTCCCACCTCCTGAATCTCAAGTGTAGACCCGGGAGTTTTAAATGTTCGGGCAATGTAGTTTGCCAACTCAACCTCTTTACCCGAGGTGGAGTCGATTTTCATAATTTGTACAAGTTCTTCTGTGTTCATAGTATTTAATTTTCGGTTATTTTTTCAACAAAAAAAAAGCACGAATCGGAGATTCGTGCCTATTATTAATACACAAAATCCCCTCATTGCAGATGTGGTTTCTTACCGGCTGGTTTTATAGATTTTGTGCAGGTAGAAATATCTTCTCCTCCAAATAAAATTAAAAAATTATTGTCGCTTTCTTCTCTTTGTTTCTGTTTTTGGTGCAGGCTGCTCCTCTTTGTAAAGATCCTCTCTTGAGAGTAACTTGTCCATATTGGCGAGATTATAGTACACTATTGCCATTACTGCAGATGTGTGGTCCATATATTCGGGAATACTCATATTATAGGTATCTCTCTCTGTGTGCCAAATCTCCTGATAATTAAAGTCATATCCCTTTGGATCTCCCGTGCCGAAACTTATTGTGGGAACTCCGTTTAAGGCAAAATATGCGTGGTCGGAACCTCCCGCTGTAGTTGGTTTTGGCCTCGCCTCACCGCTCCTGAGGTTGAGCTTAAAGGGGAATTCGGGGTTAATCCTGTTGAGATCTTCTGTAGCTTTTTTAAAATCTTCATACATAGCCGCCGGAACTGTAATTGAGTTGGCAACAGTCGGGCCGCCGTCTCTGTTAAAGTAGTTTGAAACTTTGTCCAGGTTAGAGATATTGCTCTCTACCCAGTGTTTGGAGCCCAAAAGGCCAAACTCCTCCCCGGCCCAAAGGCAAAACGCGATAGACCTCCTGGGTTTCCCGCCGGCTGCCATAATTAACCGGGCAGCCTCAAGGTTTGGAGCAACTCCGGTACCACAATCTACACCTCCGGTGGCCACATCAAATGCATCCAAATGGCCTCCGGACATAACATACTCGTCCGGAAACTCAGTTCCGCGAATAATGCCAATCACGTTATGGTATTTTACAGGCCCGGGTTTAAAGTGGTTGCGAATATCAAACTCTAACAAAAAGTACTCTCTCTCTTTAACCTTTTGAGCAATAATGCGATACTGATGCTCATTCAGTTTAATGTCTGGGCAGGTAGGGAGATTTTCAAAATCCATATACTTTAAGTTCTTTCTGTCGTAGAGTGCTCTTATTGGAACAGTGGAGGATTGGATTATCCCCAGGATTCCTGCATCTCTCATCTCTTTGTAAAAGAGGGCGGGGGAGTCTTTGTACTCTTTGAGGGCAACTTTCGGTTTGTCCGGATTGGCTCTGTTCACTCTGGTTACAGAGTCGTTGTATCTGCCAATTTTGTCGTTCTCTTTAATTATAATTGAGCGGAGAGTATCTGCATACTCCGATATGTCAACCGGAAACCCGTCACTCTCACCCGATATGAGTACCCACGCCCCTTTGAGTTTTCCCTTCATCCTCTCAAAATCTGCTCTGCTCTTAGGCTCCATAACCACGTGACCCCTTTGAACACCTTTTGTGCCGGATGTGTAGGAGGGGGTTGCAAAATGGAGAGTCATACCATCCGGTGAGAGCATCTTTCCAAACCAGGGCCCTCTGTTGAAACCCACAGGCAGCTCACCAACCTCAATCACCTGAACCTCGAGTCCCCATTTCCTGAACAGCCCTGCTGCCCAGTAGGTGGCATTTTCGTAAGCATCAGAACCGATGAGCCTTCCGCCAATCCTGTTTGTAAGGATATCCAGATGGTGCATTGTTTGATTCTCTTTGGTGCCAAGCTCAATGATTTTGTCTACAACCTTTTTACTCTCCTGCTCTGTGAGAGGGGTGTTTTGTGAATTTGAACTGTTTTGAGAGAATAGTGAGGTGGAGTATATGAGCATTATGCCCAATAGAGAGATTAAAAGAGATTTTCCTTTCATTGTTTTACATTTTAAAACAAATTTAATATTTAAAATTCGGAATTGACGATTGTGAAAATTTTTTCCCATTTTTGTCCGGAACTATAATTTAAACTTCAAAAAAATGGGCGAGAAAAAGAGATTCCGTATTCCTCACACCTTTGTAATAATTTTTGCTCTCATTGTTTTGAGCGCTCTGGTAACATTTCTTGTACCCGGGGGAGAGTACAATAAAAAGACTCTGGAGTTCAGTTATGTAGATAGTCAACCGCAAAGCTGGCAGATATTGACCGCTTTTTACAAGGGGTTTACAAGACAGGCGGGAATTATAGTCTTCATTTTGGTTATCGGGGCCGCTTTTTGGGTTGTTAACTCCTGCAAAGCCATTGATGCCGGTATCTACTCATTTCTCTCGTTTACCAAAGGGTTGGAGAGGCACTCTTTTCTTCGCAGAATTGGGATAAATAATATTGTTATAGTTTTAATAATGCTTATGTTCAGCCTCTTTGGGGCAATTTTCGGGATGAGTGAAGAGACAATTGCCTTTACCATAATTATCATCCCTCTTGCTGTCTCAATGGGCTATGACTCTATCGTAGGGATAGCGATGGTCTATGTGGCTGCTCACGTGGGCTTCTCCGGAGCAATTCTAAACCCCTTCACAATAGGGATAGCTCAGGATATTGCGGGACTCCCAATATTCTCCGGGATTGAGTATAGATTTTTCTGCTGGATTGTTCTCAATATTATCACTATAGCCGTGGTTTTATGGTATGCCAACCGGGTTCATAAAAATCCCAAGAGATCTCCTCTTTATGAAGAGGATTCATACTGGAGGGAAAAGCTGGAGCAGCAAAAGCAGGAGTCAATTGAGTATCACACTCCCAAATCTGCCTGGGCAGCATATTTTATTACTATGGTTGTGCTTACCCTCTTCTCAATTTTTTACCCTCACACCTCAATCAAGATAGGCGGTAGCGTTTTTGACATACCGTTTCTGGTTCCTCTGATTTCGCTGCTCTTTGCCTGGTTTGGTTACAGGGGGCTAAGAAAATCTGTCCACTTTTTTGTTCTCTATCTGCTCTTCTTCACAATTATATTTTTGATTGTTGGGGTTATGGGTTACGGGTGGTATATAGGGGAGATATCTGCACTCTTTCTCGCACTGGGAATATTGAGTGGTATTGCTGCAAACTACTCTGCCAATGAGATTGTTGCCAAACTCACCGAAGGGGCCAGGGATATCCTATCTGCAGCTCTGGTTGTGGGGCTTGCAGCAGGTATTATTGTGATATTAGAGGATGCAAAGGTTGTAGATACGATTCTTCACAGTATGTCATCTGCTATGGAGGAGACAGGGAAAGCTGCCTCACTGGGGGTGATGTATATGATTCAGACATTTATCAATATTGTAATACCAAGTGCAAGTGCAAAGGCAGCAATCACAATGCCCATAATGGCACCGTTTTCGGACCTGATAGGTGTATCCAGGCAGGCAACGGTTCTTGCATTTCAGTTTGGAGATGGCTTTACAAATATGATTACCCCAACTTCGGGAATTCTTATTGCAGTTTTATCTATAGCAAGAGTACCATACAGTAAATGGTTCAAGCTTATTCTTCCCTTTATACTTTTGTTGATAGTTATAGGATTCCTGCTGCTGTTGCCAACAATATATCTTGATTTGAACGGTTTTTAGAGTTGTTAACCTGCTCTACTTTGGCAGGCGTGTTTTGTAAACTCCGTAATCTGGAGAATCTTCGGGAACTGGCAGCCTGTATGCAGGTGCTGCAGATGGTGCTCCCTGTCCAAGTGGAGGAAGTGGAGGGAAAGAGCCTATTGAGATATACTGAAGTACAGATTTTACCCAATCTTCCTGCAGGCCAAAGTCGTGATAGAGGTCATCCGGACGGTAGTGATCCGGAACAATACCATCTACATAGTGGCCGTAACCGGTGCTGTTTACACTAAAGAAGCAGATTGGAAGAAAGACAAACTGTGGGGAGTCGTAATTTCCATCCGGAAATGGAAGTACATACATCCCGTTAGGTTTGCCGTAGGTTGTACCTCCAATATGTACCACTGTCATAAGGGGTTTTAGTCCGTTAAGAACCACCTCCGATGCAGATGCACTCCCTTTGGTTGTGAGGATAAACAGCCTGTTAAGATCCAGCGAGCCGTTTATTCTCTCAATTATTGTTTGGGTCTGAACATCTGCATCCCAGGAGCGGTACTTGTCGTTGTGTTCTCTTCTTGCCAGAAGTTTTTTGTCTGCAGATGCAGGAGCGAGATAGTTGGCCAGCAGAGTTGTTGCTCTTCCGTCGCCTCCTCCATTGTAACGAAGGTCAAGAATAAGCTCTTTTATTCCGGCTGCCTTGAATGTGGCCATAGCGTTGTTAATGTCGTCCAGCATACCTGCCTTAAAAGAGAGGTAGTGGTAATAACCTACATTATATGGTAGTCCTGAGTACTCTGCAGGGGTGATTACCATTGTCTTTAGAAAAGATCTTGTACTCACTTCGCGGGCTGTTGCCGTAAAGGTGTATGATTTTTTATCAAGATCTACAAAAGTGAAG
>JAUYTH010000202.1 GCA_030695165.1 Bacteroidales bacterium | reverse complement strand
CTATTCCCACATAAACCTCTTTTATCTCAATAGCCTCCTCTCTCTTGATATCTTCAATTGTGGGCTGTAAAGAATCCAGGACACTCTGTATATTTACCACTTCTCCCCTTAAGACCCCTTTAGAGGGGGCTTCGCGGAAAGCAACTATCCGGTAACCGGAATCTGTTCTCTCTCCGACCAGGGTTACAACCTTTGTGGTACCAAGGTCTATGGCTGCAACATAATTACTCATCTGTTAAAGTTTTTATCTGTTTATTATCTCTTTTTTTACATACTAACTGGTTTCCAAAACGCAGGTCAACTCTTTTGTAACTCTCCCAACCCATAGCGGGTATAACCTTTGTGTAAAATGCATATAGCTTTTTAAACTTGAAATCTATATTTTCCGGCTCTCCGAATACAATCTCAATTTTCCCCACCCTGGGCGTGAACAGTATTGTACCGGAGCTATCAACATATATCTGCTCCACCAGCGAGTTCCAGAAATTCTCTCTCTCCAAAAAGAGCCCGAGCTCCTTAATTTTATTTGCCCACTCTCTGTTTTGATTTGGACCCCCGCGGTATCCGGGAGGAATAACCAGAGGGATATTTCCCGTTACAACCGGTACATAAGAGGTGTAACTTCGCATCAGAGGAAAAAGATATGCTGTTTCGTCCATATAAAACCCCCCGTTTGCAGTTTCAATCCTGAGAATCGGCCGGCGCTGCTGAATGTCAACTCTTAGTACTCCGCTTCTGCTTACACTCACCTGAGATATCTTTACTGCAGTTCTGTTGTTAAGAATATTTTCCAGAGCAAACTGGTTTATATGTTTTAATTTACTCTCGTTGAGTGTAATTCCCTCTACCCGTATAAGCTCCTTGATCTCCTCAGGAGATACGAAACGGTTAAGGGCACTGTCCAGAACCGTTACCTTGATCTCGGTACATTTTTGTTTGTCGCTTTGCTGTAAGGAGAGGCCTGTAGAAAGCACAAAATATGCAACCAATATCCCGGTAAGGATAAGATATCCTGTATATATGAGTATCTTTTTAAACATTATATCTCAATTTGAGGTAATCTGTTATCGGATCAATAAAACGATCTATATCACCGGCACCGAAAGTTATAAGAGTGTCAATCTCTCTACCCTTAAGCTCATCCATAAGCTTATCTTTGTTAATTAGCACCTTGTTTTCCAGTTTAACGTTGTCAAATATTATAGAGGATGTTACTCCATCAATAGGCAGCTCTCTTGCAGGGTAGATATCTAGCAGAATAAGTTCGTCCAGCATTGATAGACTTTGAGCAAACTCATCGGCAAAATCTCTTGTTCTGGTATAGAGGTGAGGTTGAAAAACTCCTGTTAGGCGACGACCTTCAAATATATTGCGAATAGAGCTGATTGCTGCAGAAATCTCTTTAGGATGGTGAGCATAATCATCTATATATGAGCAGACAGGAGTGTTTAATCTTATATCAAACCTTCTCTCTACCCCCATAAATGCTGCCAGAGCCTCCTTTATCTTTTCGGGGGCAACTCCCAGAAGAATTGCAACAGCAGATGCAGCTATCGCATTCTCTACATTAATCCACCCCGGGATTCCCAGAGTACAATGAGTTATGGATCCTCCGGGGTAATTGAGTGTAAAATCAAAAAAACCACCATTATAAATCTTAATCTCAGATGCATAAAAATCACACGGTATATCATACGAATAGCTGTAGATCTTTGCCTTAGCACTGCTGCTTACAACACTCTCGACCCCTTTTTTGATAATAAGCGAGCCACTCTCTTTAACCTGAGAGGCAAAATCTCTAAAGGCCTCCAGTATGGTTTTATGGTTGTTATATATATCGAGGTGATCTGCATCGGAAGATGTTATCACTGCAACATCCGGCCACAGTTGAAGAAACGAACGATCAAACTCATCTGCTTCGGCTACCAGCAGATCTCCCTTGTCCAGCAGTAGATTTGTATGGTAGTTTTTAGAGATACCACCCAGAAACGCTGTGCACCCTCTTTCCGAGTGGGTTAGAAGATGGGCAAGAAGTGTAGATGTGGTTGTCTTTCCGTGGGTTCCTGCTACTGCAAGTGTTATCTTTTCTGAAGCAATTAACCCGAGAGCCATAGATCGTTTGACTATCCTGTACCCCCTGTTTTGAAAAAAGTTGAGCTCTGGAGAATCCTTAGGTATTGCCGGGGTATAGATTATCAGGCTACTCTCTCTCTCCTGCAGGAACTTCCCGGGGATAAACTCTTCTGAGTCCTGGTAATGAATATCAATTCCCTCGCTCTCAAGTTCACCGGTGAGTTTGCTGGGTGTTCTGTCATATCCGGCCACAAAGAGACCGTTATGGTTGTAGTATCGTGCAAGGGCGCTCATCCCTATACCACCGATACCCAAAAGATATATATTATTGATAATCATATATTCTACTCTAAATAATTCTTATTATACCCACATACTCTCAATACCTCATTTGCGATCTTCTCTGCAGAGTCCCTTATTGCCATCTCTTCAATCTTATTCTCCAGAAGAGTTAATTGTTGTGGAT
>JAUYTH010000198.1 GCA_030695165.1 Bacteroidales bacterium | reverse complement strand
CACAAAAATCATCGACAGCCTGGATGCTGCAGGACCCAGAGGGCTCTTTTTTATGAACAAAGTATCGTCAATAGTTGACAAGATGTATGAGAATTTGCCCTATGAAAAATCTCTCTCATCTATGTGGAGAGGCAGTAAATTTTACCTCTACCTCTATGAAACTTATAGTGATGTAAGACTTGCAGGAGCACCTCCGGTATCTGTCGGATCATTCGGAGGAGAGACAGATAACTGGGGATGGCCACAACACAAAGGAGATTTTGCAATCTACAGAGTCTATACATCTGTGGATGGTAAGCCCGCCACCTACTCTGCCGAAAACGTTCCAATGGCTGCAAAGAGGTATCTGCCGGTATCTACAAAAGGGGTGAAACCAGATGACTTTACAATGATTCTTGGCTATCCGGGAAGGACAAACAGATATATGTCATCTTTTGAGGTTAAAGAGAAATTTGATATCCTCAACCCGGTAATTAGCGGAGTCCGCAGATCTAAACTTGAGGTGTGGAAAAAATATATGGATAGCTCCGACGAGATAAGACTTAAGTACGCAGATAAGTATTTCGGAATAAGCAATTATACCGATTACGCAAAATGGGAGAACATCTGTCTGGAACGCTTTGATGTTATTGAGAAGTTGCAAAACAGGGAGAGAGAGCTTAAAAAGTGGATAGAGGCAAGTCCCGAAAGAGTTGAGAAATACGGAAGTGTGCTTGATAACTTGAAAAAGGCATACGATGCAACTGCAGGTATTGTTAAGATCCGAGAGTATTTCCGCGAGTCAATGGTAAGAGGTGCAGAGTTGGTTGGGCTGGGGCAGAGGTTTAACGGGCTTGTCAATACTCTCAAAAGAGCAAAAAAAGAGGAGTTTTCAATAGTGGATAGCGAGATTGAGAACTTTGTCTCTATCGCCAAAAAGACGCACGAAGAGCTTAATGTAGATGCCGACAGGGAGCTTTTCAAGGTGATGCTAAAGTACTTTGTGAAGGAGGTTCCGGTAAAATTTCACGACGAAGCATTTATTAAACTTATGGAGAGGTTTAATGGGAACACAGATAACCTTGCAGATTTTATATATGATAACAGTGTATTGACAGACATTGGCCGTCTGGAGAGTTTCTTTGCACAAAAGAGAGTGGCAAAGGATATTGAGAACGATCCCATTTCTGAGGTGGTTAAAACAATAGGTATACTGCAGTACAATAAAACCGAAGATACAATTCTTAAAGAGGCAGGGCTTGACCCTTCCAAGGAGAGAACAGCCTATGTAAAGGCAATGTATCAGATGCAGATGGAGAAGGGGACCATTATTTACCCTGATGCCAACTCAACAATGAGGCTTACATTTGGTGAGATTGGCGGAATAAAGGCCCGTGATGCGGTAGTATATCACCATCAAACCACCACTAAGGGGATTGTTGAGAAGATAGATCCAAACAATTATGAGTTTCGTGTAAAACCAGGCTATGATAAGCTGCTTGCCAGCGGAGATTTTGGCAGATGGGGAGAAAACGGAGTATTGTATGTAAACTTTATGGCCGATAATGACATCACCGGAGGTAACTCAGGCAGCGCAGTGATGAATGGCAAAGGAGAGCTCATCGGACTTGCCTTTGACGGTAACCGTGAATCAATGGCCGGAGATGTATATTATGTAGAAGGTTATTGTAAATCTGTTAATGTAGATATAAGATATGTGCTTTGGGTAGTAGAGAAGTATGCCGGAGCAGGACATCTGCTAAAGGAGATGGATCTTAAATAAAATCTTAATCATTAAATAAAAAGCCTTCTCATTTTTTAATTGAGAAGGCTTTTTAAATTATATTAGAGGTTAACTATTTACTGCTTGTCATACCGAATTTTTCCAAAAGAGCATCTGCCCTTGGCTCTCTTGAGCGGAAGTTTTTGTAGAGTTGACCGGCATCTTCCAGGTTCCCTTTTGAGAGGATGTTTTTACGGAAAGACTCTGCCACCTCTTTGTTGAAGATTCCTCTCTCCTTAAACAGGGAGAAGGCATCTGCCTCAAGCACCTCTGCCCATTTATAACTGTAGTAGCCTGCAGAGTATCCTCCGGAGAATATGTGACCGAAGGAGGTAGAGATACAGACAGAATCTACAACCGGTAAAACCTGAGCGTTTTTGATTGCGCTCTTTTCAAACTCAACCACGTCGGTAATTTGCCAAGCGGAGTTGATTGAGTGCCAGGCCATATCGTTTATGCCAAATGTGAGCTGCCTTACATTGCCATATCCGCTAAGGTAGTTGCGTGCTTCGATAATCTTGTTAATCAGTTCGTCCGGAATTGCCTCACCTGTTTGGTAGTGAGTCGCGAACGATTTAAGAAATAGGCTCTCTGTTGCCCAGTTCTCCATTATTTGAGAAGGAAGCTCAACAAAATCACGAACCACATTTGTCCCGGTCAGGGATGAGTAGTTACCCTCTGCCAGCATTCCGTGAAGTGCGTGGCCAAACTCGTGCAAAAGGGTGTTGAATTCATAAAATGTAAGAAGAGAAGGGCTTTGTGGAGTTGGTTTGGTAAAGTTGCATACAAGAGAGACAAATGGCCTCTTCTCTTGTCCATCTTTGATTGACTGTTCACGGAAAGAGGTCATCCAGGCTCCGCCCCGCTTGCTCTCGCGTGGGAAGTAGTCTACATAAAGCAGCGATAGAAAACGTCCGTCACTATCGTGAACTTCAAAAACCTTAACATCGGGATGGTAAACCGGGATAGATCCGTTCTGTGTAAACTTGAGCCCGTAGAGAGAGTCTGCAAGAGAGAAGATAGCCCTCTCTACGCTCTCCAGTTGGAAATATGGCTTCAACAACTCGTCGTTAATTGCATATTTCTCATTTTTATATCTCTCAGACCAGAAGCTAAAATCCCAAGGCATAATTTGTGAATCGAAGCCGTTTTGAGTGGCATAGTGCTGGATCTGCTCTATCTCTTTTTTTGCATATGGGAGAGTCTTTTCCAGCAGGTCGTTAAGGAATTTATTTACAGCTACAGATGTCTCGGCCATATTATCTTCAAGGACATAATCTGCGTGACTGTTGTATCCGAGCAGATTTGCCCGTTGTAGCCTTAGGTCGACAATTCTCTTTACAATGTCTCTGTTATCAAATTCATCTCCAAAAGATTTGCTGTTGTATGCTATCCACATTTTTTTTCTTAGATCCCTGTTTTTGCTGTACTGCATAAAGGGGGTGTAGCTAGGAGCGTTAAGGGTAAACACCCACCCCTGAAGTGACCTCTCGGCAGCCTCTGCACTTGATGCTTCAACTACGAACTGAGGAAGGCCATCCAGCATAGAGCTGTCTGTGATATGGAGCGTGAATTTATTTGTAGCTGCAAGCAGATTCTGACCAAACTGAAGTGAAATCTGTGAGAGCTCTTTATTTATCTCCCTAAACTTATCTCTCTGGTCACCTTTAAGGTCTGCTCCGTTTCGTGCAAATCCTTTAAAGGTCTCCTCCGTGAGCCTTATCTGCTCAGGATTAAGAACCAGTTCACCTCTTTTGTTGTAAACAGACTTAACCCTTTCAAAAATTTTTTCGTTGAGCATAATATCGTTTGAGAACTCCGAGAGCAGAGGAGAGACATCGAGTGCAATCTGCTGCATCGTATCGTTTGTATTCGCTTCGTTAAGGTTGAAGAAGATAGAGCTAACACCCGAGAGGAGTTTTCCGGCATACTCCAGCTTCTCGATTGTATTTTTAAAGGTGGCTGTATCTGTGTTATTTGCAATTGAGTCTATCTGTGCCCTTCCCAGAGCAATGGCCTCTTCAAATGCAGGCTTATAGTGTTCGTCTCTGATTTTGTCGAAAGCAGGAGCCTCAAACGGGTTTAAAGATTGTGTCAGTAGCGGATTTGTGTTTTTCATTTTATTGCTGTTACAGGAGTAGATTGATAGAACAGTTATTAAGGCAATAATTGCTCCGGATTTAATTCTCATATTCTGTTTCTTGTTTGATTATTATTTAGGGGACTCTATTGTGATATCACACAACCAATGCCGGACTGCATCTGCAAAATGCTGCCCGGCAATAAGTTATTAGTTGTGTTAGAGACTCTTATTGGATTTGAATTACAAGATACTTGGTCTGCTCCCAGAAAGAGGCAGGGGAAGATATCTTAATTACCTGCATCCCGTTCTCATCCGGCTCAACAGTATATGTGCCTGTAGGATGAACAGATAGAACCTTAGCCCTTTTTGCATTCAGGTTAATCTCGTTAACATCTCTGATGTCTATTTTAACAAATGCACTTTGTTCTGCCTCATAAGAGATTCTTGCAGAGCGGAAAAGACCACCTTTAGAGAGAACTCTGGCAGTAATTAGCTCATCTTTTGTACCTGAGATATAAAATGCGCTGTTAAGAAGCTGATCCTGGGTGGCAATTGTCTCCTTTTGAGCCTCTTTTTCCTGAGACAACGAAGATACATCGCTGCGAAGATTGTTCACCGCCTGGTCAAGAGTTGCAATCTGCTGGGTTTTAAGTCTCAGTTGAGAATCCTTCTCCTCAAGCTGCTTTTGAAGATCTGCAATCAATACAGATTTCTCTTCAAGCTCCATACTAAGAATGTCAAGTCTCTTCTTGAATTCTGCAGATTTGATACGGTTTTCATTTTTAAGCTTCTCTATCTGGCTTTTGTAGCCTGCAATTGCTTCGCTGATTGCTGCTACATCTGACTTCATCTGCTCTCTTGTGTTAAGGGTAAGCTCTTTTCCCGATTGTGTCTGAAGAGCTAGAATATTCTCGGCTTCGCGAAGGGATTTTAGCCCGTTCTCTACCTCGTTCAAGGTCTCAAAGACCTGCTCAAGTTCTGCACTTGTGGAGTCTTTAACCAGTGTCAAGGAGTCCATTTGAGCCAAAAGGGTTTTGTATTTTTTTGAACTCTCTACGCAAGATGTTAGCGAAGAGAGGATAAATACAATGGTCAATAGTGATAAAAACTGTTTCATTGTGATGAGAATTAATATTTTAGGTGTTATTGCTGCTGATGAAATAATATCTCAAATGTAGTTATTAATTCGCTCGGTTTATTCAATTCTTAATTTTAATTATCTATTTATGGAGACAACTATCAAAATAGAATTAATTATTTTGTAAGAGATTAACTTATAAAAAATCAAATTATGGAAAAGTCACTAAACAGAGTTGAGTTAAGAGGGAATGTGGGGTTTGATCCACGTATCAGCAATTTTGAAGATGGGGGAGTTGTAATGAGACTTTCCCTGGCAACAAATGAGAGCTTTAAAAACAAAAAGGGGGAGCTTCAGGAGGAGACAGTATGGCACAATATTGTCGCCTGGGCAGGTAAGAGTATGCCGGATTTCGGTAAGATCAAAAAGGGAGATTTTCTCTCTATTACAGGCAGGTTAAAACCTGTTCAGTACCAAACCAAAACCGGAGTTGAGAGACAAACTTACGAGATAGTGGCCTACAATATAAAACTTGCAGATAGTGTGGAGGAATAGAAAATTATAACTAATTTTGGAGCGTTAAACAGGGGGGAGTGACATCTCCCTCCTTTATCGCTTTTATTCATATGGAAAGAGAGTTTTTAATCTATAATACACTCACAAGAAGAAAGGAGAGATTTGAACCTATAAACCAAGGTTTGGTCGGGATATATGTTTGCGGCCCCACAGTATACGGAGATGCTCATCTGGGGCACGCCAGGCCGGGAATAACTTACGATGTTCTGGTAAGACTCTTCAGACACCTGGGTTTTAAGGTGAGATATATCAGAAACATTACCGACGTCGGGCACCTGGAGAATGATTCAGACAACGGAGAGGATAAAATTGCACAAAAGGCCCGTATCGAGCAGTTAGAGCCGATGGAGGTTGTGCAGCACTACACAATAAGGTACCACGAGGCTATGAAGCTCCTTAACTCATTGCCGCCAAGCATTGAGCCACGAGCATCGGGCCATATTATAGAGCAGATATCTCTTGTGGAGACAATTTTGGAGAAGGGGTTTGCTTATGAGAGCAACGGCTCGGTCTATTTCGATGTTGAGAGATACAACCGGGATTATCCTTACGGTATTCTCTCGGGAAGATCTCTTGAAGATATGGTCACCAATACAGGCAGGGTACTCGAGGGGAAACAGGATAAAAGATCTCAGTTTGACTTTGCTCTTTGGAAAAAAGCGGCTCCAGAGCATATAATGAGGTGGCCATCTCCGTGGAGCGTTGGTTTCCCCGGATGGCACCTGGAGTGCTCTGCAATGAGTGCCAAATATCTTGGAGACAACTTTGACATTCACGGTGGAGGAATGGATCTGCTATTCCCGCATCACGAGTGCGAACTTGCCCAGAATACAGCCTCACGAGGCACCGGCGGGGTCAAATACTGGATGCATAACAATATGATTACCATCAACGGCCAAAAGATGGGGAAATCTTTGGGCAACTTTATAACTTTAGAGGAGCTCTTTACAGGCTCTCATAAGATCTTGACTCAGCCCTACACCCCGATGACAATAAGGTTTTTTATCCTTCAGGCTCACTACAGAAGCACTCTGGACTTCAGTAACGAGGCACTTATCGCTTCAGAGAAGGGCTATAAAAAAATGATGCAGGCAAAAAGAGATATCTCTTCAATCAATCCAAAGCAGGGGGTACTCTCACCCGAAATTAAGAGCCTGCACGAGGGTATCTATGAAGCACTATGCGACGATATGAACACTCCCATTGCTCTTGCTCATCTATTTGATGCCGTTCGTATTGTGAATTCGGCAAAAGATGGACAGTTATCGCTAACAACCGAAGACAAGCAGGTTATAGAGGAGCTGTTCGAAAACATCGCAGAGGGTGTTTTAGGGCTTTCAGATGAGCAGTCAATCTCCTCAAACAGCAATATAATCAATGGAGTGATGGAGATGGTTCTTGAGATGAGAAAGGAGGCAAAAGCAAACAGAGATTTTGCCAAGAGTGATATGATAAGGGATAATCTCTCCCGGCTTGGGATAACGATAAAAGATACTAAAGAGGGAGCCGAGTGGAGTATTTGATTTTTTTGATATAACTAATTCAAAATACCACTTTATTATGGAAAGAAGAGACTTTTTCAAAGTTGTCTCTATGACAGGTGCT
>JAUYTH010000194.1 GCA_030695165.1 Bacteroidales bacterium | reverse complement strand
GAAGTTACCTTAGGTGCCGGTTACCTTACCAATAGTGCAATCTTTAACTCTATGGGTTTTTTAGGATTGGACTACTCGTTTAAAAATTCTGTTTTATTTTCAGAAATTGGATATAAGTATTGGGATAGAGTAGATTTAGATTCAAAGAACAATTTTAATAATGGCCATTTTGGAATCAGAGAGCTCTTCTATCAATACAAAGGGAGTAGCAGCAGAGTTACAGCCGGAATTCAATCTGCAACATTAGATGACTATTTTTTGTTGAATGAGAGGATGTTGGGAGTGAATTACAGGTACAATAAGAATGCTTGGGCTCTCAATTTTAATGGTGGTACTGTTCTAAAAGGGTTCTCCAGAAATGGTCTGTTTTGTTCCGTAGGATACCTATACGATATAGTTCAAGGAAGGAGCTTACCTTTGGTAGGGAGCAACCCGGGTGAGACAAATTTTACCGGTCTCTCAATAAGATATTCACCATCAAAAGCTAAAACCAATAAAAAGAAAAATAGTGATGAGTTCTCTTCAAATGAGTTTGAATCTGAGTTTTCGGGAAATGGAGAAAAAAGGCAATTTAAAATTGAGGAGATAGGATTGGTGCTCTATTCCGAGTTTGGCAGTTTGATTAATAATGTTGTGTATATACCAGGTATATTCCTGAAAGTAGAGATGCCGGCAAATATCTCTTTCAAACCGGAGCTACTCTATCAGGTATCCGATAAGAATAACTCTCTAATCTATAGTTTAGCACTGGAGTCAAATATTACTACACGAAAAAACAGATTCTCAGTTAGTGCGAGATATATTGGTTCTTATAAGATTGATGAATCGGCAAAAATACTTAATTCATATAGTAATTTATTTATGGGTGACGTATTAAGGCTAGATTCAAGAGATGCTTTACCGTTGTTGCAGATAGGTGCCAGAGTATCATTTCCTTCTATAAAAACTCATTTTAAATTGCAATACTCGGCGGCAATGGGTAGTATTCCTTTATCGGAATTGAACTTTGAATATGGAAAAAGATTTGCAAAGTTTCTCCAAATTGTAGCAGTTACAGGATTGGTAAATAATAGTCAAACAGGCCAGGAGTTTTTTTTTGGAAGATTTGAATGTAGAATCTCACTTTAATGTATTTGCAAAATGAGTGAAAAAATATTTGAGCGCAGGGAGTTTCTTAAAAAGTGGATGCAGGGTAGTCTATTGGTTTTATCTGCTCCAATCTTAAAAGCCTGCCAGGAAGAGTGGTTATATCCGCCATATTTTATCAAAAGAGATAGATGTATTGGTTGCGGGGAGTGTCTAAAAGTTTGCTTCTACAGCGCTATTGTCTTACCAAAATTAAGCAGCTATAGTATAAAAAAGGAGGAGTGTACAAATTGCGGAATTTGTGAAGGAGTTTGTAAGTTTAATGCTATCGATATCTCGGCAATAGACTATTTTATAAATAAAGAGAGATGCAATCTCTGCGGGAAATGCCTACCTTTTTGTTCAGATAATGCGATATCTCTGCCAACCAATAATTTAAAATATACAATCGCAAAAGCGTGTGTTGGTTGCGGTGATTGTGTAACCGTATGTGAAAGGGAGGGGAAAGCCATTACCTATAATGTAAGATACTACTCTGTAATAAACTCCAAATGTGCCGGTTGTATAGAAAAATGTTCTAGTGTTTGCCCGGTATCAGGAGCAATAACTAAAAGTAATAAAAAGGCAGTTATTAATACTTCTCTTTGTATCAAGTGTGGAAAGTGTTTAGCAAAGTGTGACAGGAGTGCAATAATCCCATCTTCTGTTGTCCTGGATCAATCTAAGTGTACTAAATGCGGGAAATGTTATACTATTTGTACTTATAACGGGGTTACCAAAACGGGAGAGCTTGGCCAGTCTCCTCCTGTAATTGATCAGGGAAAATGTACCAGATGTGGAAAATGTATACCTGAATGTCCTGAGAATGCAATATATACTGTCGCTCCATTAACAGTACACGATCCTTTACTTGATATGACTAAATGTACAAGTTGTGGGGAGTGTATTGTTGAATGCCCTGAGGGAGCAATAAAAAGAGAGCTTAAAAATGCCGAGATTAACCAGACTATGTGCTATAAATGTGGAAAGTGTATGGAGGTCTGCCCGGAGAGTGCA